>JAGVLI010000614.1 GCA_020054355.1 Planctomycetales bacterium
GCCCGTAGCGGCAGCGGCAGTTCCGGTGCCCGGCCCAGCACCATTCAGGCCGATTTCCCCTTGGCCCGGCCGCGAGCCTTCGGGGCCTTGGGCGACTCGACTTCCGCCCAGAACTGTTCGTGAGCGATGCCGTTGCCTGCCTCGAGCTGTCGTCGAGACTGGTCCAGGATGGCGCGCAGTCGGGGCGAGTACGCCATGAGCAAGCGCTCAATTGCTTCTTCATCTTGAATGCCTACCAGCACGGCCACCGCCTTGCCGTTGCGCGTGACCACCACCGGCCCGTCCGCGCTGGCTTTCAGAAAGGCGCTGAACTGGGATTTCACTTCCGCGACCGATGCGATTTTCATAAGTCGATCTCCTCTCCGCCGATGGTATCTCGACGAGTCCGAAGGAGCAGGTGTTTCTTAGCCCCGTTCATGGGGCTTTCCGCGCAGTGGTTCAGGCCCGGCGTTTACGCCGGGTGGCGGAGGGCCAGAGGCCTCGCAGCCCCGTGAACGGGGCTGCTAATTTTCCGAATCGTTATCGCACCCGCCGTAAACGGCGGGCCTGAACCGCTGCGCGGAAAGCCCCGCGAACGGGGCTGCCGCCAGCGATTCCCGCAGTCAATCGATGCTCAGGTCTCCACTTCTCCGTTCACGGCTGAATCCCCAGCTCCGCGATCTTGCGATACAGCGAGCTGAGGCCCATGCCCAGGCGGCGGGCGGCTTCCTTCTTGTCCGGGACGCGCTTCAGCAGCCGTTCGATATGTTGCTTCTCGAATCGGCGCACCGCTTCGTTCAGCTCATCGACCAGGTTGGGATCGTCCGGCAGCGGGGCCAGATCCGGCGGCAGGTCGGCCGGCAGCACCCACGGACCTTCGCCCAGAATCACTGCGCGCTGCAAGGCGTTGTCCAGCTCGCGGACGTTGCCCTTCCACGGGCAGGCCAGGAGCAGCTGCATCGCTTCGTGGCTGACTCCCTGGTAGCGCTTGCCCAGGGCGCGGGCGTGCTTGGCCAGCAGGAAATCGACCAATTCGGGGATGTCTTCCCGACGCTCGCGCAGCGGCGGCACGCGCAACTTCACCACGTTCAGCCGGTAATAGAGGTCTTCGCGGAACTTGCCCTGCTCCACTTCGCGCTGCAAGTCCTTGTTGGTGGCGGCCAGCACGCGCACATCCACCCGCAACGGTTCGTGAGCGCCGATCGGCAGCACTTCCTTCAGCTCGATGGCCCGCAGCAATTTCGCCTGGGTCACCAATGGCAATTCGCCGACTTCATCGAGGAACACCGTGCCGCCGCCGGCATGGACGAAGACGCCCGGCTGATCGCGGTCGGCCCCGGTGAACGCGCCCTTGCGATGGCCGAAGAGCTGATTTTCCAGCAAATCGTGCGGAATCGCGGCGCAATTGACCGCCAGGAAGCGCGTATCGTCACCGCTGCCCTGCCGGTGAATGGCGCGGGCGATCAGTTCCTTGCCGGTGCCGCTCTCGCCTTCGAGCAGCACGGTGGAGCGCGTGGGCGCTACCTTGCGGGCCATTTCGCAAACCCGCTGGATGGCCGGCCCCCGGCCGATGATCTGGTCGGCTTCCTGGTCGCGGTGCAGTTCGCGCCGCAGCCATTGGTTTTCCTGGAAAACCGCGCGGACCTTGAGCAACCGGCGCAGCTTGCTCCGCACTTCGTCGAGGATGATCGGCTTCATCAGGTAGTCGTGCGCCCCGCGCTGAAACGCTTCCACGGCATTCTCCACCGTGGCGTAAGCCGTGATGAGCAGCACGACCGTGGCGGGGCTAAGCTGCTGCAAGCGTTCGAGTAGTTCGATGCCGTCGATGCCGGGCAGGTGCAGGTCGCACAGCGCTGCATCGAAGCTGCGTCGTTCGGCGAGCCGCAGGGCTTCCTCGCCGCTGCCACAGACGGCGGTCTCGAAGCCTTCCTGCATCAAGTATTCCGCCAGCGTTTCGCGGATCAGCGGCTCGTCATCGACAATCAGCATGACCGCCGTTGCCGGGCGCTGACCGGGCGGTTCGAGTTTTCTGCTCATCGTGGCGGGCTTGCTCATGGATGGCGGTCCTCTCCGAGTCTGTTCGAGCGGGTAGGTGCCGCGAGCCGAGCGGCACCGGGACTTTGCAAGATCGTGCTGCCACCGATGGTTCAGGTCCGGCTCGGCTCGCCGGACCTACTCCGAATTTCGCACCGGCAACCGCAGCCGAAACTCGGTGCCCTCGCCAGGCGGCGAGGCGAACTCCACTGAACCGCCGTGGTCCGCCGCCAGCTTGCGGGTGACGAACAAGCCCAGGCCGGTGCCGTGCTTCTTGGTCGTGAAATAGGGCTGAAAAAGCTTGCCGGCGGCATCTGCCGCGATGCCGTGGCCGTCGTCGCGGACGGTAATCACTACTTCTTCAGCGTGCGCTTGCGCCCGGATTTCGATGCGTCCGCCCTTCTCCGTGGCATCGACCGCGTTCAGCACCAGGTTCAATACTGCCTGCACGAACTGGTCGCGCGCGCCCGTCAGCGCCGGCAAGTCGGCGGTCGCGGTTACGTCGATGGTACGGCGGCGCGCCCCCTTGTAATACTTCGCGATGTTCAGCGCTTCCTCGACGACCTCGCGCACCGCCACGCGCGAGCGCTCGGTGCTGGTCGGCCGGCTGAAGTTGATGAGTTCCCGCAAGATGGTCTGAATGCGCTGCAATTCGCCGCTGACCAGGGCCAGCTTGTCGCGGGCGTAGGCGTCGCAGTCGCGCCGTTGCAGCATCTGCACCAGCGAGCTGATGGAGGTGAGCGGGTTGCCGACCTCGTGGGCGATACCGGCCGCCAGCAGCCCGAAGGCCGCCATCTTCTCCTGATGCAGCAGGTGGGCCTGGGCTTCCTGCAGCTGGCGGGTGCGCTCCTGGATGCGGGCTTCCAGCTGGGCCTGGTTGTCCCAGAGCGCTTCGTTCAGCTGCGCCAGGTGCTCGCCGACGCGCTTGAGCAGCAGCGCCAACGAGTTGCTCGCCCAGCCGACCCAGCCGAGCATGACCAGGGTGAGAATCAGCACGAGCGGGCCTTCGCGCGTCGCCGGCAGCGCCAGGTAGAGCAGCGTGTAGCTGGCCGCATGCAGGATGCACGTCAGCAGGGTGACGCGGTTCGGGTAGCGAAACGCGCAGCAGATGATCGACAGCAAATAGTAGTAGCGGAAAGGGCTGTCCAGGCCGTCGTGAAAGTAGCAAAGCAGGCCGATGAACAAGCTCTCCATGAACGAGATGACCAGCGGCTCGCGGCCGAGGAAGACTCGGCCGCGCAGACTGTACCAGGTGTCGAGCAAGGCATACACGGCACCCAAAGCCAAGATGCCGTGCAGCACGGCCCGGTCGCGCGGCTCGCCGACCTGCACCAGCACGTAGCCGATCAGCAAGCCGAACCAGCGAATCTTGACGGCAATATGTTCGGCGGCCAGCTCCCAGCGCTGCGGCACCGCCAAGGCGGCATCGGCCATGATCGGCCTCGAAGTGGAGAGTGATAGCGGCAGGCGTCCTTTGGCATTATAGGGAAAGGCGGGTGGGCGAAGGCGAGCCGGTTGCGTGAGCGGCCCGAGTGCAAGTGCGTCGGTAAGGGATGAGTCGTTACCGCGAAGCGGCCTGGAGGATATGGTCTTTACCGCGAAGCGGTTGCATAACACAGCCCAGGGTTGCCGGTAATCCGGCTACCCTGGGTCTGCGATCCACCATATGCGATCTACCCCGAAGGGGTTGCATAAACGCATGCCAACCAGTTTATACAACCCCTGCGGGGTAGATGAAATCTCATGGTTCCCGAACCCAGGGTAGCCGGAGTACCGGCAACCCTGGGCTGTGTTATGGAACGCCTTCGGCGTAAAGAGAACCAGGGTAGCCGGAGTACCGGCAACCCTGGGCTGTGTTATGGAACGCCTTCGGCGTAAAGACCGACGGTTCTCACGGCCAGTAGTAGTACCAGTTGTAGGTCAGGTCGATGCTCTTGCCCGGCTCGATCTTCTGCTTCCAGGCGAAGCGGCCGACGCCGTTGAAGTGGTTCCAGTAGGCTGGCCAGCTGTACCAGCCCCACCACGCCGGCCGTGCTTCGGCCGAGACGGCGCTGTCTTCCTCCAGGGCGTTGAGCATCTCGGACTTGCCGTCCTGGCCCGCGCCGTTGGCGTTGCCCAGCACGTAGCGGACGATTTCCACCTCCACCGCTTGCTGCCGGTGGTTGGTCAGGCTCAGCGTGCCGGTCAGGTCCACGCGCTGCAGGTTCGTGCCTTCCCACTTGGCCGCGGCGGGCGTCCGTCGAGATTCCTTCTCGGTCTTGGACACCTTGACGTCCACGGCGGTCGTCAGCGTCAGGTCGGAGGCAGCACCGTTCGACGTGTAGGTCATCAGGCCCTGGGCCAGCAGCCGCCCGTCGCGAACGATCAGGGTCGGCGCGGTCGTCAGCGGCTGGCCGCTCTTGTTGAACAGGCGGACCTTGTGGACCATCTTGGGCGCGGCGAGCAGCCGGGCCAGCTCGGCTTGCTGGTTCTGGCGGATGTGGCGCTGGACCTCGGGCGGCGGGGCGAACGGCACTTCCAGGGTGTAGACGTCCTTGTAGTCGAGCGTGAACTCGCTCACCGGCACCACCATCCGCTGGCCTTTTTTCAGCGTCACGTTCTTGAGCGTGAAGATGAACAGGTCCTCGTTCTTGCCGGCGCCGGCCACGTCCGGACCCAGGTTGACGCCGGCCGGAGGCGCTTCATCCTGATGGTTCCGGACCTCGGTCATGCGCGCCGTCTGCGTCATGATCGCGTTGCTGAAGGCGTGCCCGGTGCGGGCCGATTCCTGAAAGTGCGCCGACAGCTGGGCGACGATCTGGTTCAGGGCGATGGGATCGGTCGTGTCCTTGAACATGAAGGATGGCACGCCGACCACCAGGTGCATCGTCACGTTGTCGAGGTCGGTCAGCTCGTTCAGCAGCGTGGCTTGCAGCTTGACGACGGCCTTCCCCTTGCCGTCCAGCTCGACGCGGTAGTTGGGAATCCAGCGGACGCCCTTCTGCAAGTAGGCCATGCCCACTTCGGCGGTCTTGCCCGGCTTGCCGCCCGCCCAGTCCAGTTTCAGGGTCAGCAGGTTGCGGAACTCCTCGGTGGTCGATTTCGTCTTGAGCTTGGTCAGGAAGCGGACGTCCTGAATGCGTTCCAGCGGCACGACGCGGGTGCCCTCGGCCAGCTTGACCTCGCCGACCGGGCCGGGCAGGGATTCGCCGGTCTTGACCAGCAGCAGGTTGCTTTTCTCCGAGAGGTGCTCGCCCGAGTTGGGCGGCGCGGTCGCGGCCACTTCCTGGGCGGAGCGCGTCAGGAAGCCAAGGACCGTGGCCTGGTAGGTCAGGTTCGATTCCGACAGGATCACATCCGCGCCGATGTTGCCTTCGAGCAGTTCCCGCAAGGTCAGGGCGGTGCGCTCCAGGCGGACGACGCGGCGGCCGGCGACCACCGAATGCAGCTTGGCGTTCTTCTCGGACGCATAGGGCCAGAAGGTGCCGATGACGGGATTGGGCAAATTGTCGAGGACGACGTGGCCGGCAGCGTCCACCGGCATCACGCCTTGGTGCAGGACGAAGGCATGGCCGTCCTTGAACACCGTGATTTCCTTGACCGGCAAATGGGCCAGGGCGCTCACCGGCGCGGCTGGTTCGGCCTTGTCAGCCCGGTCGGCCGGCTTGTCCGCGGCGGTCGGGGCGCTCAGGCAACTTAGCATCAACAGGGTGGATAGTCCCAGGCTGCTCATGGTTTATCCTCCGAAAGCAAGGATCGTTTGCAACTCCTGGAACTATAACGAGACAGCCCCCCGCGCGATGTAACAGTGCGGTAACAAGACTCGCCGCATGGGGGCGAGCGTCGGGGCGTCAGCCCGACGTGTCCAGACAGCGGCGCGCACACGTCGGGCTGACGCCCCGACGCTCGCCCAAACTGTACCGCCGATTGCGGCGAGTAAGCAGTCATTTCATCCTGGCGGAGGTCGGTCCATGATCCGGACGAAGCATATCCTTAACGGCGGCCTGGCGCTCGTTATCCTGGGGAGCGTGGCCTGCCTGGGCTTCGTCGGGCCTGTGGTCCCACTGGCCGCCGCCCAGGAAGATAAGGTGGAGGACGTTGCCCAGCGGCTCGAAACCATCCGGATCGAAACCGAAAAGATTCTCGGCGCGCTGAAGAATCAGTTGCCGCGCGACGATGTCCATCTCAAGAAATTGATCGACCTGCAGGCCGAAAGCGATAAGCTCCGGGCCGAACAGATGACCCGGCTGCTGGCCGACCTGGCTGCCAAGCTGGGCGACCTGAAAAAGGACAAGAACCAGACCGAGGCCAAGTTGCAAGAAGCCTTCCGGGACGCCCTGAAGGATGCGGAGGTGAAGATCAAAAGGCTGGAACAGAAAATTCCCCAGCTCGACCTGCTGGCCTACGAACGGCCCAAGGGCAAGATCGTCGCCGTGGATGCCGGCCAGAAAACGGTCCGCCTCAACCTGGGCGCGGCGGATCGGGTCAAGCCGGGCCTGACCTTCAGCGTGTACGGCGACGGCGAGTACAAATCGACGGTGGATCGGAAAGCGAGCATCGAGGTCGTCGAGGTTGTCGGTGAAAATAAATGCCGGGCGCGCGTGACCGAACTCAAGAACGCGGTTCGTCATCCGCTGGCTGTGGGCGACCTGCTCTACAACCCCGCCTGGACTCCGGGCCTGCGCGACCGCGTCGCCATCGTCGGCGTCATCGATCTCGATGGCGACGGCCGCGACGACACCGCCGAGTTCGTCAAGGCCCTGGAGCGGGACGGGGCCATCGTCGACGTCTGGCTCGACATGCAGGACCTGACGCTGAAGGGCGCGCGCAAGGCCATCAGCTTCCAGACGAACTTCTTGATCGTCGGCGACCTGCCCGAGGCGCCCGCCGATGGCAAGGCGGACGACCCGCGCTTCGAGCGCTACGTCGCCGTACAGAGGGCAGCCAACGACCTCCACGACGCCGCGCTGCAAAAGGGACTGACCGTCGTGAACGCCCGCCGCTACCTCGCCTTGACCGGCATGAAAGTGCCGAAAGCCACCGAGCCAAAAGGCAAGCCAAAGTAACGGATTCACGCATGTCTTCAAAGAATAATAGCTGACAGCTAATAGCTGTTAGCTGTCAGCTATTTCATCCGATCCCATTTCGGCGCGATGTTCGTTGACCAGTCTTCGCGGCGGGATGCGCCGTGCGTGGGTTAGGATTCCGATCCTGACAACCAGCACGGTCTGTCAGGATCGGAATCCTAACCCAC
>JAGVLI010000550.1 GCA_020054355.1 Planctomycetales bacterium
TCACACGTCGGGCTGACGCCACGACGCTCGCCGAATGCGCTGTAGCGGTGCGGTTCGGGCCGATAGGGCGGCTGACTGTCCTGACCGCACACGCGCCACTATGCTAACGGTACGTATGATTTCGTTCTTCGAGGGTTTGTCGTGCTGATTGCCGCCGCGGCCGAGGGAGGCCACTGGATCTGGGGCGTGCTGGGCCTGCTGAGCGTGCCGGCCCTGGTAGCGCTCAACGCCTTCTTCGTCGCGGCCGAGTTTGCCCTGGTGGCGGTGCGCAAAACCCGCGTGGAAGAGATGGTCAATCAGGGCGTCAAGGGCAGCCGGGCGGTCCTCTCGGCGGTCCATCACCTGGACCGCTCCATTGCCGCCACGCAGCTGGGCATCACGCTGGCCAGCATCGCCCTGGGCTGGGTCGGCGAACCGGCGCTGGCCCGGCTGATCGATCCCTTGTTTGAATTCCTCTCGGGCGCCTGGCGGAAGACCGCGACGCACTCGGCCTCGACGGCCGCGGCGTTCGCGCTTATCACCTTCATGCATGTGGTCTTCGGCGAATTGATTCCCAAGACGGTGGCGCTGCAGGTTCCCGATCGGACCGCGCTCTGGGTGGCCAAGCCGCTGAATGTCTTTTCCCGGATCAGCCGGGCCTTGATCGTGGTCATGAACGGCACCGGCAACCTGGTGCTGCGCTGGTGCGGCTTCCGGCCGGCCCAGGAAGCGCACCTGGTGCATTCCGTGGAAGAACTGGTGCTGCTGGTGGAGGACACGGAGCAGGCCGGGCTGATCGACGAGGACCAGGCGGAGTTTCTGCAGAACGTTTTCCGCTTGTCGAACAAGCTGGTGAGCGACTGCATGGTGCCGCGCGAGAAGATGGCCACGCTGGAACTGCACACTTCCCCGGAAAAGGTGCTGGAACATGTGCGCCAGGGCGCCCACACCCGGCTGCCGGTCTACGACGGCGAACTGGACAACATCGTCGGCATCGTCAACACCAAGGATTTGTTTTACTTGTTCAGCCTGAATGGCGTGGTGATCCTGGAAGATGCGATTTACCCCGCCACTTACCTGAAGCCGGACGAGATGGTCGGCACCGCGCTACGCCTTTTGAAACAGGCGCGGCGGCCGATGGCCCTGGTCCGCGACGAGGCCGGGAAAATCCTCGGGCTGATTACCCTGGAAGACGTGCTCGAGGAGATCGTCGGCGATATCGAGGACGAGCACGACCGGCCGACGCCGAAGCTGACGCGACGGCTGAAGAGTGCCGATATCAAGCAGGCCATCAAGGCGGAAAAGAAGGCGTCGCGACCTGGCAAGGAATGACAGGGCAACGGTCGGCGGCCTGAACCCAAGCCGGCCGCCTGGCGGCCGGAGGTTACCACCATGCAACTGGGATTCGTCAGCGCCATCCTGGGCGACCTGAGTTTCGAGGATGTGCTGAAGTTCGCCGCCGACGAGGGCTTTGCCTGCATCGAGCCGATGTGCTGGCCGCCCGGCGGCGCGAACCGGCGCTATGCGGGCGTCACGCATATCGACGTGAGCAACTTCGGCGACGAGCAGGCCGGGCGCATCCGCGACCTGACCAAGAAGCACGGCGTCGCGCTGTCGTCACTGGGGTACTATCCCAATCCGCTCGATCCGGACGCGGAGCATCGCCGCGTGGTCGTCGAGCATCTGAAGCGGGTCATCGCGGCAGCGCCGAAGCTCGGCCTGAAGGTGGTCAATACGTTCATCGGCCGCGACCACACCAAGAGCATTGAGGACAACTGGCCGGTGCTGAAGGCCGTCTGGCCGGAAATCCTGAACCAGGCCGAGACGCATGGCGTCCGCATTGGCCTGGAGAATTGCCCGATGCTCTTCAGCCAGGACGAATGGCCCGGCGGCAAGAATTTGGCGACCACGCCCGCGCTCTGGCAACGGCTGTTCGCCGAGCTGCCGAGCAAGAGCCTGGGCCTGAACTTCGACCCTTCTCATCTGGTCTGGCAGCACATAGATTATGTCCGGTGCGTGCGCGAGTTCGGGCCGCGGATCGTCCACTTCCACGCCAAGGACACGCGCATCGACACCGAGCGGCTCCAGGCGGTCGGCATTCTCGGCCTGGGCTGGCACACGGCCAAGCTGCCAGGTCTCGGCGACGTGAACTGGGGCGCGCTGCTCAGCGCCCTGACCGACACCGGCTACAACGGCCCGGTCTGCATCGAAGTCGAGGACCGGGCCTACGAAGGCTCGCTCGCCGACCGGCAACGCGCCCTGCGGCAGAGTAAACGCTTTTTGGAACAATTTATATCATAGGAGTCGCCATCCCCGTTTTGGGGGTGGATCACCCCGTCCAGGAACCGGCTCCGCTTCCGCTTGCCGTGGACGACGTGCTCGAAACGCAGCTCGACGCGGAGCACCATTTCACTCATCACGTCCCGCAGGGCGGCCGGGTCCGCCTGCTGCCAGATTTCCGCCAGGCGGTCCAGCAGGCCGACAGTTCGGTTCACCCGGTCGTCGAATTCCGCCACGGCGGTTGATGGGGTGTGGGCTTCGGCGTCGGCCA
>JAGVLI010000996.1 GCA_020054355.1 Planctomycetales bacterium
GCGCTGGGCTGCCCGTCGGATGGCGGCCAGCGACCCGCGGAGATCGGCATCGGCCGTCGGGGGAAACTCTGTCCGCGCTGCCTCGGGTTCCCTGACCTCGTGGCGCGTGTGGCTTGGGCCCCAATCCAGCAGGAGGGGTACCTCGCCGGCGTTGTCGTACAGGACCCAATGGTCGACCAGGTCCTTGTATGTCGCCTCGAGCAGCCGGCGTCCGGCGTGCCAACGCCTGCGGATGGTCGACGAGGGAATGTCGTGTCCTCCCGAGCGGACGCGCTGGGCGACGCGCTCGATGGCCATCTCCGCCGACGGCAGGCTGAGGAAAAACAGTTTCACGACGTAGCCTGACTGCCTCCAGACCGGGATCTGCCGCGCGTACCCAAGCCCCGCCAGCGTCGTTTCAAAAGCGAAGCTTTCGCCGCGCCGGACATGTTGCGCCATCGTGGCGAGCATCAGTCGCCCGGCCTGGATGGCGGCCCGCTCCGGGGCAAACGGCGACAGGCCTGCCGCGATCAGGTCCGCATTGATGAAGACCCCGCAATCGGCCTCCGCCGGCAGGAATTCGCGCGCGAAGGTGGTCTTGCCCGCGCCATTCGGCCCGGCAATGATGATGATCCGCGGTGCAGGCATGTCTTTGATGTCGGGACGGCACGAATTGCCTGGTGCTCATGCTAGCTGCCTGGTGCAGCAGTCCCCAGGCAGCTGACTAGAATCCCCGGCTCCCCGCGGATCATCCTTCAATGCCCCAGCGCAAGCTATTCGTCACCACCGCCCTGCCGTACGCCAACGGCAGGTTCCACATCGGCCACATCATGGAATACATCCAGGCCGACATCTGGGTGCGGCACCAGCGAATGGGGGGCCACATGGTCCATTTCGTCGGGGCCGACGATGCGCACGGGGCGCCGATCATGATCGCGGCCGAGAAGGCCGGCAAGACGCCCCAGCAGTTCGTGGCCGAGATCGCGGCGGGCCGCAAGGAGTACCTGGACGGCTTCCACATCCGCTTCGACAACTGGCACTCCACCGACAGCGAGGAAAACACCTCTCTGGCGCAGCAGATCTACCGCGACCTCAAGGCCAACGGCCTGATCGCCAGCCGGACCATCGAGCAGTTCTTCGACCCGGCGAAGAACATGTTCCTGCCGGACCGCTTCATCAAGGGCGAGTGCCCGAACTGCCACGCCAGGGACCAGTACGGCGACAACTGCGAGGTATGCAGCAAGGTCTACAGCCCGACCGAGCTGATCGAGCCGTATTCAGCACTTTCCGGCGCCAAGCCGGTGCTGCGCAGCTCCGAGCACTTCTTCTTCAAGCTGTCGGACCCGCGCTGCCTCAGGTTCCTCACCGAGTGGACCGCCAGCGGCGCCGTGCAGCCGGAGGTGCTGAACAAGATCAGCGAGTGGCTGCGGCCGGACGACAGCGGCAAGACGGCGCTGGGCGACTGGGACATCAGCCGGGACGCGCCCTACTTCGGCATCCCGATCCCCGACGCGCCGGGCAAGTACTTCTATGTCTGGCTGGATGCGCCGGTGGGCTATCTGGCCTCGCTGAAGAACCACTTCGACAAGGGCGGTGCGAAGGCGGCCGGCGAGCCGCGGTCGTACGAGGAGTTCATCGCCGATCCCGCGGTGGAGCAGGTGCACTTCATCGGCAAGGACATCATCACCTTCCACACGCTGTTCTGGCCCGCGATGCTGCATTTTTCCGGCCGCAAGGTGCCCAGCAAGGTGTTCGTGCACGGCTTCCTCACCGTCAACGACGGCGAGAAGATGAGCAAGAGCCGCGGCACCGGCCTGGACCCGCTCAAGTACCTGTCGCTGGGCATGAACTCGGAATGGCTGCGCTACTACCTGGCGGCCAAGCTGTCCGGGCGCAACGAGGACATCGACTTCAACCCGGACGATTTTCTGGCGCGGGTCAACAGCGACCTGGTCGGCAAGTACGTGAACATCGCCAGCCGCGCCGTGAAGTTCGTGCCGGGCGGAAAGCTGGTCGGCTCGTTCAGCGCGGAGCAGGATCGGTCCACGCGCCTGCTCGACGAGATCCGCAACCTCTATGAAGGCCGCGAGTACGGCAAGGCGCTGCGCGAGATCATGGCGTACGCCGATGCGGTGAACGAGCGCTTCGACGGCGCCGCACCCTGGAAGCTGCTCAAGGAAGGCAAGCAGGAAGAAGCGGCCTTGGTCTGCTCCGAGTGCCTGGAAGCCTTCAAGGTGATGACGGCGTGCCTGAAGCCGGTGCTGCCGCAGCTGGCCGCGCAGGCCGAGGTCTTCCTGCAGTGCGCGCCGCTGGACTGGGCGAATGCCGCCAAGCCGCTGGGCGCCGGCCACGTCGTCGGCAAGTACGAGCACCTGATGCAGCGGGTCGATGCCAGGCAACTGGACGCGCTGTTCGAGGCGCCGGAAGCTGCGGGCCAGCAGCCCTCACCCCGGCCCTCTCCCGCGGGAGGGAGAGGGAGTGAACCGGGGGGCGAGGCGCTCGCCCCCCAAATCACGATCGACGACTTCGTGAAGATCGACCTGCGGATCGCGAAGATCGTGAATTGCGAAGCCGTGGAAGGCTCCACCAAGCTGCTGCGCCTGACGCTGGACGTCGGCGAAGGGCGCACGCGCAACGTCTTCTCCGGCATTGCTTGCGCGTACAAACCGGAGCAGCTGGTGGGCAAGCTGACCGTGGTGGTCGCCAACCTCGCCCCGCGCAAGATGAAGTTCGGCGTCAGCGAAGGGATGGTGCTGGCGGCCAGCCATGGCGACGAGAAGGCAAGCCCCGGCATCTACGTGCTGGAACCGTCGCCCGGCGCCCAGCCGGGCATGCGGGTCCGCTGAAGCAGCGCAACAGTTGGTCACGCCTCGGTACAGCCGGGGCAGGACCTCATCCATAGAATCGGGCCCGTCCAGCCGCCGAAACCACGTGACTCCCCGCCGCCACCGCCTGTCCACCCGCCACATGCGTTGCGAGATCGGAA
>JAGVLI010000524.1 GCA_020054355.1 Planctomycetales bacterium
AAGGCCGGCGCTTGCTGAGCGAACTGCCACATGCGGCCATCCTGGCCAGCGGCCCGCCGTTCTCGTCCTTCCTCCTCGCCGCTCGCCTGAGCGCGCTCGCCAACCTGCCGTTGATCCTCGACTATCGCGACGAGTGGGACCTGAGCACGGCCTATCTGGAACACAAAGGCAACGATGCGCTATCCCGCTTCATTCAAAAACGCATGCAGCGCTCGGTCGTCCGAACTGCCGCCGCCCTGGTAACCACGACCCAAGCGAGCGCGAATGCGCTGGAGAAAGTCCGTCGCCAGTCGGGGGGCAAGGCCCCGGTGCGCTGCATCTACAATGGCTATGATGCCGATGATTTCCGCGCCGAACCCGCTCCCCGCCCGTCATCCAGCGAATCGATTTTTCGGCTCGTCTACGTGGGCACGCTCTGGAATCTGACGTCAGCCGAGGCGCTCGTCGCCGCCATCAAGCAGTTCTGCCGCGCAGCTCCCGAACTGGCCTCGCACCTGGAACTCGTCATGGCAGGCCGTTCGCTGCCTTCCCAGGATGCGCTGCTCGATCAACTCAAGGCAACGCCGTGCCGGCTGGTACGGCACCCATACTTGGCACATGCCCAGGCAGTCGGCCTGATGCGTTCCGCCGATGCCCTGTGCGTCCTCCTGGCGGATGTGCCGGGGGCCGAGCGTGTCATGCCGGCGAAGGTCTTCGAGTACCTGGCCACGGGCCGCCCAATTCTCACCATCGCACCAAGGGGCGAAGTCTGGCAAGTGCTTCAGGAAAATCCGGCTGCGGCGTGTTTCGCACCGAACGAGGCCAGCGCCATCAGCCGCTGGCTGGGCGAGCGGGTGCAACGCAAGCTGCTCGGATCGATCCCGGGTTGTGCCGCGTGGAACGCAGCGCGTTTTTCCCGACGACGGCAGGCAGGTCAGCTGGCCGCCTTGCTGACGGACGCCGTCGACGCTCGTCACCGGTCATAACGCTAACCTGGCGACCGCGGACGAGTCTACTCCGACCAGTTCGACACGATGCGATGGTGCAAGGCTAACGAGGTAGTGCCTGGGGCCGAACGGGTGTGTCATTCAGGCCGCTTGCTGACTGGATTCCGCTCGAAATGATTGCCGTCCGAAAAACGAACGACATTGTGCGGCGATATGCTGTACTAAGTCCTTGGTCAGATTGAATCCGGAAGGCAAATTCACACCACAAGGGCTAATCCGATAGCTAACAACGTTGCGCCGTCGCGCGAGCGCGGCACATTGCCGATCGCGATACGCTGGGATCGAGGATAGCGGGTGAAAGAACGGGCGACTGTCGATCCCGGCGGCTGCCAAGCTCTCCATCAGTTCTTCTTTGCGCCAAGTGGAATGCGATTCCCCAACGATCGTCACCATCCAGTAACTGTTCAATGTGTCCCGCGACTCGCAATTCAACTCGATCCCCGAAATCCCTGCAAGCGCCTCCTCGTACCAGCGAAAAATCTCCCGTTTGCGCCGCACCAACTCGTCAATCCGCTCAAGCTGCGCCAGGCCGAGGGCCGCTTGCAGCGCGCTCATTTTGTACTTGAAGGCGACTTCACTGTTAAAAAACATCCGGTCGCCGGGCTTACGGCCATGATCCCGCAGAACCTGTACTCGCTCCCAAAGCTGTTGCTGATTGGTAACCAACATCCCTCCCTCTCCGGTGGTCAGCGTCTTGGAGCCGTGAAAGCTGAACACACCGCAATCCCCGAGGGATCCTGCGCGGCGTCCGTGGTAAAGCGCCCCAATGGCCTCGGCGGCGTCTTCGATAACGGCGATCCCGTGCCGTGCCGCGATGGAGTTGATGCGGTCCATGTCGGCGACGCCGCCATACAAGTGGACTGGAATGACGGCCTTGGTTCGCGGGGTGATACAGGCCTCGAAAGAGTCGGCGGACAAGCACCAAGTCCGTTGATCGATGTCCGCGAAGACCGGTGTGGCGCCGACGTAGTTGACCGGCGCTGCGGTCGCAATCCATGTGATATCCGGGACAATAACTTCGTCACCAGGTCCGACCCCCAAAGCCAGCAGTGCCAAGTGGATCGCGCTTGTACAAGAAGGAAGCGTCACAGCAAAACGAACGCCGAGGTATGCCGCAAACGCCTGCTCAAACCTATCATTATAAGAAGCCGCTTGATCGTACCAGGCCGTGCGTGCGGCGTCGGCGACATAGTCGACTTCGCGTTGCGTAATCCAAGGACCAGCGACCGGAATGCGCTCCATATTCAGTCCTTTATGCACTTGAGGTAGCCGTCGGGCGCAACCGTGATCAACAGCTTCGATTCAACCTGGCGATCGATTTCAAAGCGGTCGTTGGCCTGCAAGAATTCGTGGACCGCGGTCTTGGGATTGTTTCCTTTTCCCCAAGGTCGATCGGCGAATGTATCGGCCGGCATGTCCTCGATCACCGTGTCGAAAACGATCAAATAGCTGTCGCGAGTGACGAGTGGTGAATAAGATTGAAGCTCCTGGCGGACATGAGCGTGGGTGTGATTGGAGTCCAGTACGACCATGATCCTCTTGCGCCCGTGAGCGAAAGCCCGCACTTGTTCCACGATTCGGTCGTCAATGGATGATCCTTGGATCATGGTAACGCGCTTGGCCAGGGGATGTGCTTCAACGGCAACTCGATTGTGCGCGCGGATGTCGATGTCCACACCGAGGACCAGACGGTCTCCACCCAGCAGTTCCAAAAGCGACGCATGGAAGATGAGCGAGCCGCCGTGGGCGATTCCGGTTTCCACGATCAAATCCGGCTGCACGCGCCAAATCAGTTCCTGCAGGGCTACTAGGTCTTGCGGAAACTGAATAATTGGCCGGCCCAGCCAGGAGAAGTTGTACGAGTATCGATATCGACAAGCTAAGTCAAAGAATGAGCGCGCCAGCTTGGCGAGTTCCGAATCGTTGGCCATCCGTTCGATCAGAACAGCATCCTGAGGGTTACGATTGTCCACGCAAAACCTGCCTCATTTTTAAGTGTTGTCGCGGCGGACGTTGGCGGGTACGCCGTACACAATCTTGCCATCAGGGATATCGCGCGTCACCACAGCGCCTGCACCGACCACAACGTCTCGGCCGATCTTGAGCCTGGGCAGAACAACGGCTCCCGCGCCGATCATGGTATAGTCCCCGACCGCTACGCAACCGCAAAGAGTTGCACCTGGCGCCACGTGAACGCCTTTGCCGAGCATGCATTCATGATCGACAGTCGCGGCGGTATTGATGATACAGGCTTCGTCAATCACGGCCTCGGCGCAGATGGAAGCGTTAGCCATTATCTGGCAGCCTTTGCCCAGCGACGCGTTTCGGGCCACAAAGGCACGCGGATGAACTGCGACAACCGGTTGAAGCCGATGTTGTTCGAGGAAGCCTTGGATTGCAAGTCGGGCTCTTCCGGCACTGCCGCCAATTGCCGCCAAGCAGGAGATATTATTCGCTCGGATCGACTCTCGCCAATGGTAGAATCCCTCTTCGCCATGGTAGATCGGGACCTGAGGGAACGGCGAGCAGACTTTTCTATTGTTGTCGAACAGAGCAATTAATTGAAAGCCAAGCTCAGCGATGAATTCTCTTAAGACCTTGGCTTGGCCTGTGGCACCCCAGATGACTATGGGTTGCGCCTTTCCCGGCGAGTGATCCGAATGACAACAGGCCGCTTGCTGACTCGTCGAGTTACGGGGCGCAGATCGGAGACTGTGTTGATCGGGTTCTTGCACGTTCCACCTATTGCTCTTACGTCGGAACGGCAGTCGGGGAACTTAGCCGAGCAATGCCGTCGAAGTCGGGAAAAGCGCTATCCCGGCGCGAAACGATTCGCTGCCGGATAGGCCAAGGGATGGTTAAACGGGGATCGTCCCAGCGAATGCCGCGCGCCGCTTCGGGGCAATAACACTCCGAGATCTGATAGTGAACCTCCGTGTCATCTAGCATAGTCTGAAAACCGTGTGCGCAACCTTTCGGTATGAATAGTTGCTTGCCGTTTTCGGCAGTCAATTCTACCGCAACCCAAGTGCCAAAGGTTGGCGATTCACGACGAATGTCCACCGTCACGTCGTAAATGCCGCCGCGGGTACAGCGTACTAGCTTTGCTTCCTGATGGGGCGCCTCCTGATAGTGCAAGCCGCGCAGTGTCCCTCTTTTCTTGTTGAAGGAGATGCTGCACTGCTCCCAGCGCTTGCATAGACCAAGTGCGGCAAATTCATTGGCGCACCAGGTCCGCGCAAAGTACCCGCGTTCGTCCATATTGCGCTCCGGTTCGATCACAAAGGCGCCGGGCAGCGAAGTTTCGTGGAATATCATACGCACCTACTCTCACGCCACGCGCGGCAGCGGGACTGGCAAAATGAATCTCCCGCCGCGGCGCCGGTAAGTCTCCTGCTGCTGGAGAATCTCCTGGGCGAAGTTCCAGGTCAACAACAGGACATAATCGGGAATGGCTCGCAGTAACTCTTCCGGAGACCGAATCGGCAAGTGCGTGCCAGGCGTGAAGCGCCCCTGCTTGGCGGTGCTGCGGTCCACGACGAAGTCCAGCGTTTCTCGGCCGATCCCACAGAAGTTCAGCAGCGTACTGCCCTTGGCCGAGGCGCCGTAGGCGGCCAGGGTCTTGCCTTGCCGTTTCAGGTCAGCCAGCAGCCGGCACAGGGCTGCCTTTAGCTCATGGACCCGCTGGGCGAATTGTTGGTACACGGCCAGTGACTCGACGCCCCAGGCCGCCTCTTCGTGGAGGATCCGTGTCACCCGCTCGGAAGGGCATCGACTCAGGCCGTCGCGCACTGCGTACAGCCGCAACGAACCACCGTGGATTTCAATGTGCTCCATGTCTTCGATGACCAGACCATGGCGGCGGAAGAGGCGGTCGAGCGCCTGCAAGGAGAAATAACACAGGTGTTCGTGATAGATGGTGTCGAATTCGCAGCAGTCGATCAGGTCGCGGAGATACGGCACTTCGATGATGGCGACGCCGTCGTCCTTCAGCAGTTGCTGGATGCCGCGGACGAACCCGTTCAAGTCGGCGACATGGGCCAGCACGTTATGGGCATGGAAGACATCTGCACGCTGGCCGTTCGCGGCGAGCCGCTCGGCCAGTTCCGAGGTGAAGAACTCTTCCAGCGTGGGCACACCTTGCCGTTCGCGCGCCACTTGGGCGATATTGCGGGCCGGCTCGATGCCCAGCACCGGGACGCCGGCCTGGCGATAGTATTGCAAGAGATAGCCGTCGTTGCTGGCCGCTTCCACGACCAAGCTGTCCGGGGCTAATTTCCGTCGTGTGACCAGCTGTCCCGCCAGGTTGCGGGCGTGGCGGAGCATGGTGTCGGAAAACGACGAGAAGTACAGATAATCTCGGAAAAGCTGATCCGGCGGCACGGTTTCCGTGATTTGAACCAGGAGGCAATTTGGGCAGAATGCGAGGTCCAGGGGATAGGTCGTCTCCGGGCAATTCAGGTCGTCGGCGGTCAGCAGCGCGTTGGCCAGGGGCGTTTGACCCAGGGACAGGAATGTCCGCAGGCCATCTTGCTGGCAGCTCCGGCAGCGGGGCAGTTCCGTGTTCACGCCGACCTCCGCAGCAGGGTTTGCCGTGTGTCCGCGCCCAGGAAGTCCCGATACCAGTCGATGGTCCGGCGCAGGCCTTCCTCCAGGGTGCAGAGGGGCTGCCAGCTCAGCAGCCGGCGCGCCTTGGCAGCGCTGAGATACTGATGCCGGATCTCATTGCTCGCCTCGTTGCGCACCTCTGGCTCCAAGCCGGAACCCAGCAGTGCCAGGATGCGCCAGACCAATCCCAGGACCGTTTCCTGCGTTTCGGTGGAAAAGTTGAACGCCTCGCCGCGCAGTTCGGGGTTCTCGGCCAGCTTCTCGGCCAGCAGCAGGTAGGCCGCAGCGCCGTCTTCCACGTAGAAGTAATCGCGGATGAACTGGCCGTCCGACCGGATCACCGGACGCTGCCCTCGCAGAACGGCGCGGATGGTTCCCGGCACCAGGCGGTTCCAGTTCAGGTCGCCGCCGCCGAAAAAATTGCCACAGCGCGTGATGGCCACTGGCAACCGATAGCTGACGGCGTATGCCTGGGCAATCAGGTCCGCGCACGACTTGCTGACGTCGTAGGGATGCTGCCCGCGCAGCGGAGTTTCCTCGTCGTATGGCAACACGGTGGCGCTGCCGTAGGCCTTGTCCGAGGAAGCGAGCACGATCTGCCGCACGGCTGGGCTGCGCCGGCAGGCTTCCAGCATGGCCCAGGTGCCGGCGATATTGCTCTCGAAGGTGGACACCGGATTCCGGTTGGCGATCGGCACGATCGTCTGGGCCGCCAGGTGGATGACCGTGTCCACCTCGTACTCGCCCAGCGTTCGCTCCAGCATCTCCTGATCGCGCACGTCGCCACGGACTACCCGCACCCGCTCCAGCAGTCCGGTACGCACCAACTCCGACTCGGGCACCCAGTCGCGCACCAAGCAAACGACATCGGCCCCGGCCGCGCGCAGCCGGCGGACTACCCAGGCGCCGACCAGGCCGGTGGCGCCAGTCACTAAGGTGGGCCGATCTATCCAGAAGTCCGTCATGCCGCCCCCTTCCAGGGCGCGCGCCCTTCCTGGCAGAGAGAGTCCAGGTAGCGCTTGTCGCGCAGCGTATCCATGCACTGCCAGAAGCCTTCGTGGCGGTAGGCGGCCAACTCGCCGGCGGCGGCCAGCGCCTCCAGAGTGTCCTTTTCCAGGCTGCTGTGATCGCCTTCGAGATAGTTGAAGACCGCCGGCTCGAAGACCAGGAAGCCGCCGTTGATCCAGCCTTCACCGGTCTGAGGCTTCTCCGTGAAGCGCACGACGCGGTCGCCATCGAAAATCAACCCGCCGTACCGCGCGGGCGGGCGCACCGCGGTAACGGTAGCGATGCGACTTTGTTCGCGATGGAACCGCACCAAGGCTTGCAGGTCCACGTCCGAGACCCCGTCGCCATAGGTGACCATGAAGGTGCCTTCGTTCAGCCAGGGCTGCAGCCGCTTGAGCCGACCGCCGGTATTCGTTTCCTGGCCGGTGTTCATCAGGTGGACGGTCCAATCCTCGGTGAGCTGATCGTGGCGCGCCACCTCGCCGCGAGCGAGCTGGATCGACAAGCTCCCCACCAGTCCGGAGTACTCCATGAAAAATCGCTTGATGAACTCGCTCTTGTACCCCAAGGCGATCACGAATTCCTTGAAGCCAAAGAAACTGTAGTGCTTCAGGATATGCCAGAGGATCGGCCGGCCGCCGATCTCCACCATCGGCTTGGGCCGGAGATCCGTCTCCTCCGCCAGCCGAGTGCCCATGCCGCCTGCGAGGATGACTGTTTTCATAAGCGGATTCTGATGAGAGAATGCAGAACCTCGCAACGACGCGATGCGATAAGTCGGGCAAGGTGGGCGAGTTAAACTCCCATTTGCCAGGTCAGAGTATTTACCAAAGCGCGGAGCCCAGCGTCAAGTTCAGAGTGAGGCAGGCCGATTGAAGCGAGCCGCACTTAAATCCCGAACGTGCTGCTGACCTGTTTGAGTCTGAACTTGACTAGCGACTTCTCACTTTGGTACTGCTACTGTGCGAGTAGGCGGGCAGGTTTCGTGCATCGGTTATGGTCAGGGATGAACCGCTTTCCTGGGAAAAGTCTGCCAACTTGACACCAACACTTGGCCCATTGGTTCGCTGTTCAAATCGAACGCCAAAATTGCAGTTTTTCAGGCGTTTTTGAGCCGACTCGCACAGTTAAGCCCAACGTTTTCGACCCGAACCTCAGTTCCTCGACACAGAGGAAACCATGACTACAGATAGTAACTGCTGCCTGACCTTGATTGTTCCCACTTACAATCGCTGCCAGTTCCTGCGACGGCTGCTCGATTATTATGTTCGGAAGAAGTTTCGCCACCCTATCCTGGTTGCCGACTCGAGTTTCTCAGAGGCGGTCG
The DNA here is from genome assembly GCA_020054355.1 of Planctomycetales bacterium. Lineage (GTDB taxonomy): Bacteria > Planctomycetota > Planctomycetia > Gemmatales > Gemmataceae > JAGVLI01. The sequence goes on from JAGVLI010000524.1 coordinate 7,930, forward strand.
AAACGAACGAGAATACTGTTCGCCATGCCAGCCGATTGATCGATATCCGCCTCCAACGGTTTACTAGCAATACTCCCCCAATTCCTAAGCTCGCGGCGGCCGCGGCTCGTATTCGCACGGAGTTCGCCGCCGTTTGCGCCGATGATGATTTCTTATGCACCGAAGGTCTAGCACAGAGCGTGGCATTCTTGCAGAGTAATCCCGATTTCGCCGCGGCCCAAGGCGCCACGGCCAGTTTCTCGATGCGCGCGCGGACAAAATCGGCGGAATCCTCTTTTGTCCTGCGGCGTGCAGTGGCGCCGCCGCAATTGGATAGCGACGATCCCGGCGAGCGGCTGTTTGATCATTTGAGCAACTTCTTCTTTCCGATATTCTTTGCAGTCCACCGGCGGGAATTGCTCCACGGCAACTGTCAGGAGTTGGCGGCGCGACCAAACCACCCGCGGTTCGCCGAATTGTTATTTTCCTGCCTCACCGTGATCCGGGGTAAAGTCCATGGCCTCGACGCGCTGTATTCGGTTCGCCAGAGCCACGATGAAAACCTGGGGCAGCAGCTCCAATCCTGGGACCGTTTTGTCCACGATGAGCAGTTCAGCCAGTGCTATGGTTCATTCCGTGACGTAGTCGCCGAAGGACTGGCTGCCGTCGGGGGCGAGGATTGCGGGCCTGCCTCAGAACGTGTGGACCGCGCTTTTCAGGCGTTTCTGCGCCGAATGGGTTTGAGTCATGGAGAGGACATCGATCGCCGCGCCACGATCCGCAATCGTCTGGTCCACTTCATCAAGAAGTGCGGACCGATTGCGGAGCAACTCCGCGCAGCGCGGGCCGTCGTTCGGCAAGCGGATGCAAAGCTACGGTTGGCCTGCTGGCGAAATTTTACCGGCCGAGCCTTCCGTGCCGAACTGTCGCTGCTCGAAAAACTGGTGCTGGAGCATCAGGACGGCACACTGCAGCCCCAGACTGCCGACGCCGCTTAGTCCTACTATCGCGAGCAGGCTCAAGAATGCCTGAAAAACTGCCATTTTGGTGTTCGATCTGAACAGCGTGTTGGTGTCAAATTGGCAGACTTTTCCCGGGAAAGCGGTTCATCCCTGACCTTACCGGCGCACGAAACCTGCCCACCTACTCGCACAGTAGAACTAGAGCGAATGAGCGATGAGGCAGCGACCGACAAGGCGCCACTTGCCCACGCCGCCAATCGCCGTGTTGCTGCCCGCCAGTAGGCGGCCTCTGGAATGGGGCTGCATCGATCCGATATTCCATGTCATCGGGCTGAAGCCGCGTGAAGGCTATTCGGTCGCGCTCCGTCTTCCTGTTGCTGCAAGCGCCAGAGCCGGCTGTACAGCCCTTCTGCCTGCAAGAGTTCGCGATGGGTGCCTCCCTCCACGAGTCGTCCCTGTTCCAGCACCAGGATCTGGTCTGCCATGACGACCGTCGATAACCGGTGGGCAATGCAGACAATTGTCCGGTCGTGGCGAAGCCGTTCAACGCCCTGCCAGATTTGCTGCTCGGACTGGCTGTCCAGACTACTGGTCGCCTCATCGAATACCAGCAGCCGCGGATCGCGGATCAGGGCGCGGGCGATCGCCAGCCGTTGCCGTTGGCCGCCGGACAGCCGGAAGCCCCGCTCGCCGATGATCGTGTCATACCCTTGGGGCAATCGTTCGAT
>JAGVLI010000336.1 GCA_020054355.1 Planctomycetales bacterium
CCGTGGCGGCGACCGTCAACGGCCAGCCGATTCCCGAAATCGCGGTGCAGCGCGCGCTCAAGGCGGTGCCGCCCGCCAAGCACGCCGAAGCCCGGCCGGAAATCGTCAATTTCCTGGTCGATAACGCACTGCTCGATCAGTACGTGGCGGCCCAGGGCGTGAACGTCGAAGCGAAGGATGTGGATGCACGCTTGGTGGAAATGCGCAAGCAACTCGAAAAGCAGAAGCTCGAATATCAGAAAGTCCTCGCCGACATGATGCTGACCGAGCAGGAGCTGCGCGCCCACATCCTGGCCGAACTGCGCTGGGAGAAGTTCGTCAACGCGCAGGCCAACGAAAAGGTGATGCGCGACACCTTCGATCGCGCCCCGGAGATGTTCGACGGTTCGCTGGTCCGCGCCCGCCATATCCTGCTGACGCCGAACGTCGCCGACGCCAAGGCGGTCGAGCAGGCCCGGCAGCAACTAACCACCTACAAGCAGCAAGTCGAGCAGGCCGTGGCCGGTGGGATGGCCAAGGTGCCCGCGACCGCGGACAACCTGGCCCGCGAGAAGGAACGCATCCGGCTGCTCGAGGAGAGCTTCGGCGCTATCGCCAAGGACAAGTCCGCCTGTCCGTCGAGCAAGCAGGGCGGCGATGTGGACTGGTTCCCGCGCACCGGCGCGATGGTCGAGCCATTTGCGAAAGCGGCGTTCGCCCTGAAGCCGCATCAGATGACCGACGTGGTCCAGACCCAGTTCGGCCTGCACCTGATCCTGGTGACCGACCGCAAGCAAGGCAAGGCCGGCGTCAAGTTCGAGGAAGCCAAGGATGAAGTGAAGGATGTGCTGGCCAGCCGCCTGCGGGAGAACATCTGCGAGCAGATGCGTTCCCGCGCCAAGATCGTCGTCCTCAAGTAATAGGCGAGTTCAGCAAGGAAATTGAATAGCTGACAGCTATTAGCTAATAGCTGTCAGCTATTTTTTTGCCTGTTAGCGGACCACCTTGCGAAATGGCCGATGCTGCCGCAGCGCCGCCAGCGTCTTCTCGAACTCCGCCGGCAAGGCGGCTGTCGTTTCGATCACTTCCCGCAAGCGCGGATGGAAGAAGCGCAGTCGGCTGGCGTGCAGCGCCTGTCGCGCTAACAGCACCTCGTCGGCCTCGGGGTCGATGCCTGGCGTCAGTTCGGAGAGCCGCAGGCTGTCCCGGCCGCCGTAGACCTTGTCGGCCAGCACCGGGCAGCCGACGCTCGCCAGGTGGACGCGAATCTGATGAGTCCGGCCGGTGCGCGGGTTGATCCGGCACAGCGAGTAGCCGTTGAAGCGCTCGACGGTTTCGTAATAGCTGCACGCATCCTTGCCGATCTCTTCCTCGTCGTCGTCGAGGACCGCCATCTTGATGCGTTCGGTGGGATGCCTGCCGATCCGGCCTTCGATGTAGTCGCTGTCGCGGTCCAGGACGCCGGCGGTGATGGCCGTGTATTCCTTGAAGATCTTCCGCTGCTCGAACTGCATGCTCAGGTCGCGGTGGGTCTGCTCCTCCTTGGCCACCAGGATCACGCCGCTGGTGTCGCGGTCCAACCGATGGACGATCCCCGCGCGGTACTCGCCGTTCGCCTTGCTCAGCTGGCTGAAGTGAAATTGCAAGGCGTTGACCAGGGTGCCCGACCAGTTGCCCTTGGCGGGATGGACCACCATGTCGGCGGGCTTGTTGATGACTGCCAGGAACTCGTCTTCGTAGATGATGGTGAGCGGGATGTCTTCGGGCACCGGCAGGTCGTGGGTCGGTTCCGGCAGTCGCACCAGCACGCGGTCGCCGTTGCGCACCCGGTAGCTGGACTTCGCGGGCGCGTCGTTGACCAGCACCGAGCCGCCGTCGATCGCCTTCTGCATGATGGAACGGCTGAAGCCCGGAAAAGCGCTGACCAGGTACTGGTCGAGCCGACAGCCCTCGACTTTGCGCCTGACCGTCACCTCGGCGGTGCGATCCGGGGAAAGAACAGGAGTAGTTGAAGGGTGCATGGCGGACCTGAGAGCGGCAATCTCCGCCGTGAGGTGGAAGGGGCCACTTCGGCTTGGCCCTCGTAGGGTCCGCTGTGCGGACCATGAATCAGGATGCGGACGGTGATTCGAGTGGTCCGCACAGCGGACCCTACTTCGGCTTGGCGGCGGCTTCGTTCAGCTTCGTGTAGAACGTCTCGAAGTCGGCGCGCTTGTCCTGCAACAGCTTGGCCCGCTCGGCGGCGGCCTTGGTCTGAAACGTCTCGGGCGTCAGCTGCCCCAGTTTCTGATAGGACTGGATGGCCCGGTCGATGTCGCTCAGCTTTTCGCCCGGTTTCTCCGGCAGCGTGGCGTTGATGAGCGCCTCGTCGATCTTGGCGATCCACATCAGCGCTTCCTGGGACAGCTGCGGCGAATCCTTGCATTCGGCCGACAGCTGCTCGTACTGCTCGCGCGCCTTCAGGAGCTTGGTCAGGGCGCTGGCCCGCAGGTCCGGCGATGCCAGGTCGCGGAGGCCTTCCTGATACTGAATGCGAGCGACTTCAAAGAGGGCAGCCCGGCCGACGCGCGTGTTCGGATGTTCCTGGGCCAGCTTTTCCAGTTCCTTGGTGTCGGTGGCGGTGTTGAGCCGGCCCCACAGCGCCGCGCTGCCGCTGGTCCCTCTCAAGAAATAGACCGAGCCGGCAATCGCTCCGCCCACCAGCAGCACGATCACCAGGCCGGTGGTCCAGGACCGTTTGTCGGTCTTCAGCGAATCGAGCTTGTGGCCCATCCAGTCGGCCAACTCGTTGGTCTGCAATTCTTTGCGATGTTCCGCTTTCATGCGGGTCTAGCTCCTTGCGGGGGCCAGTTCAGGATCTCTGCGATGGAGTGAGTTGATGATATGACGGGGGCAAACCAGGGTCAATGGGAAAGACCGTTGGCGGCGTTTAGCCGTTTAGCCGCGAGCCGGAGGCGAGCGCTGGGGAC
>JAGVLI010000590.1 GCA_020054355.1 Planctomycetales bacterium
CGGCGCGGCCGACGACCTGGCGAGGGGCAGCAGTTCCCGCCAGAGGATGCGCGCGCTGCCGCTCCAGAAGTTGATGCGCTCCAGGGCGGTCAAAGCGCCGACGTGCGCGCGCTCGTCGAGTCCCGGCTCATCCATGATTTCCGGTTCGCGCCGGCGAGCGTGCAGATCGGGCCAGAGCGACATCTTCATCCTCGACGGAATGGATTGCCATTCGATGTTGCAGGGAACTGGCGGCCTGCGATTAGTGTTAGAAGAACCATTCCGGTTGAGAAGAGCGAAAGCCGCTCGAACCGGATTTCAAGGCGAGCAAATATGGGCCAGCTGAGATTAGCGGTTGCTAATCCTTGTTGATTCTCGTTGAGACTGGCGCGGGGGTGTCCATGAATATGAAATGAAACGAATGAGCATCCACGACGACATCGCAGGTGGGCCAAAACCCGCCAATTGCCCGGCTGAAGCCGTCATTTGGGCTTGACACCGCAGTTTAACCGTCTTAAACTCCCCATCAGGAAGCAACTATGCTTTCCACGGTTCGCGTCATATCCTGTTCCTCTGCAAAGATCCCCAGACTCGGCTTTTCAGAGGTGCGGGACAGCCACGGTTCTCCCGTTGGAACTGTGTGACCGAACTCCCTGAAGACCTTGTCGGGCGTGGAACCCGATTTCCCGTCCCGAATTGTCCCCCGTCGGCTCCCTTGCGTTTTCCCCGCTCATTGTTGAACGGCCCCGGATGACGGCAGCCAAGGCGTCAGAGACAGCCTCTGCATCCATTTACCTGATCGATGCGCATTCGCTGATCTTCCAGGTGTTTCACGCCATCTCGGAGATGAGCAGTCCGACCGGGGTGCCGACCAACGCGCTGTTTGGCTTTGCTCGCGACGTGCTCTTTCTCAAAGAGGAGAAACGGCCAGACTACTTGCTCTGCGCCTTCGACGCTCCGGGAGACACGTTTCGTCACGCATTCTACCCGGAGTACAAGGCGAACCGCGGCCCGATGCCGGACGACCTGGTGCCGCAAATTCCGGAGATTCATCGTTTGCTGGAGGCGTTGCGTGTGCCGGTGGTCAGCCAGGTTGGCATCGAAGCCGATGACTTGATCGCCACGGTAGCGAAGGCCGCCAGCGCTCGCGGGATGCGGGTGTTCATCTGCACCAGCGACAAGGATTGCCGGCAGCTGCTCGACGAGCGGACCCGGCTCTACAGCCTGCGGAAGCACCAGGCATTCGGTCCCGACGAATTGCAGGCCGACTGGGGCGTGACTCCGGAGCAGGTGATCGATTTTCAGACGCTGGTGGGCGACGCGGTGGACAACGTGCCCGGAGTACCCGGCATCGGCGAGAAGACCGCCGCCAAGCTGTTGCAGGAGTTCGGTACGGTGGAAAACATCCTGGCCAACATCGACCGGATTTCCGGCAAGAAACGCCAGGAGAACTTGCAGGCGTTCGCCGGCAAGGTCGAATTGACCCGCAACCTCGTTCGACTGAAGACCGACGTGGCGATCCCGCTCGACTGGGAAGCCTGGAAGCTGCAGCCGCCCGACGTGCCCAAGTTCACGGCCCTGTGCCGCGAATGGGGCTTTCGCCGCCTGGCGGAGCAGGTGGCCGCCGGCGCGCGGAACGAGTCGCCGCCGGCGACCTCCGCGCAGTCAACGTTCATCCAGGGCGAGCTGTTTCCGTTCGGGGCAAACGACGATGCCGAGCCAACTCCGGCGCGGACCAGCGGACCACTGACTGCCGCTGCACCGGTGCAACGGGCCAAGGACGATTGGCAAGCGACCTATCGGCTGGTCGATACGTCGGAGAAGTATCGGGAGTTCGAGCGGCAGTTAAGGCAACAGAAACGCTTCGCGGTCGATCTGGAAACCACCAGTTTGGAACCGCGCCGCGCCGACATTGTCGGGCTGGCCTTCAGCTGGCAGGCGGGCGAGGGCTGGTACCTGGCGGTGCGCGGCCCGGACAACGACGCGAAGCTCGATCCGCACGAAACTCTGGCGAAGCTGCGGTCCGTGCTGGAAGACCCGACGGTGGCGAAGATCAATCAGAACATTAAATACGACTGGCTGGTCTTCCGCCAGCACGGCGTCAACCTGGCCGGCGTGGTCGGCGACCCGATGGTGGCCGATTATCTCTTGCACGCCGGCGAGCGCAGCCATAGTCTGGAAGATCTGTCCAATCGCTACTTGCAGCACCGCGTCATTCCCATCACGGACTTGATCGGGAAGAAGGCCAAGACCCAGCTCCGCATGGATCAGGTGCCGACCGTCCAGGTCGCCGAGTATGCCGGCGAGGATGCGGACGTTGCCTTCCGCCTGGACGAAATCCTCGAGAAGGAACTGAGCGAACAGAAGCTCAAGCAGCTCTACGACGAGATCGAAATCCCGCTGATCGCGGTGCTAGCCGAACTGGAATTCAACGGCATCCGTCTGGACGTGCCGCTGCTGCGCAAGCTCGGCGGGGAGATGGCGAGCCAATTGGCCGAAATCGCCCAGGCCATTTATGAAATCGCCGGCCATGAATTCAACATCGACTCGCCCAAGCAGCTGCGCAAGATTCTCTTCGAGGAGATGAAGCTGCCGGTGCAGCGCAAGACAGGCGTCACCGGGGAGCCGAGTACCGATCAGGAGACGCTCGAAAAACTGGCGGCGATGGGACATCCATTGCCCAGGAAGATCGTCGAGTATCGGCAGGTCAGCAAGCTGAAGGGCACCTACGTCGATGCCCTGCCGGAAATGGTCAACCCGGCGACGGGGCGGGTACATGCGTCATTCAACCAGACGGTGGCCGCCACTGGCCGGCTCTCGTCCAGCGAACCGAACTTGCAGAACGTGCCGGTGCGCACGGCCCAGGGCCGGCAAATTCGGCAGGCGTTCGTCCCGGAGCCGGGTTGGCTGCTGCTGACGGCGGATTACTCGCAGATCGAACTCCGGCTGCTGGCGCACTTCAGCGGCGACGAGCAGATGCGCAGCGCCTTCGCCAAGGACCAGGACATCCACGCGGCCGTGGCCGCCCAGATTTTCAGCATCCCGGAGGCGGAGGTCACCGCCGATCAACGGCGCATGGCCAAGACGGTCAACTTCGGCGTCATCTACGGGATGAGCGCCCACGGCCTGGCCGAACGGCTCGAAATCTCGCGCGACGAGGCCGGCAAGTTCATCGACGCCTACTTCGCCCGCTATCCGAAGGTGCTCGGCTATCAGGCGCAGCTGCTGGAAAGATGCCGCAAGACAGGCTTCGTCACCACGATCCTTGGCCGACGGCGGGCGATCACCGGCATCCGGGCCGATTCGAGCTATCAGCAGCGAAATCAGCCCGAGCGCGAAGCGATCAACATGGAGATTCAAGGCTCCGCCGCCGACCTGATGAAGTTGGCGATGCTGAACATCTACCGCCGCTTGCGGCTTAGCAAGTTGCAGTGCCGCATGCTACTGACCGTCCACGACGAACTGGTCTTCGAGTCGCCGCCCGACGAACTGAAAGCGGCGGCGAAACTCGTCGAAGAAGAGATGACGGGCGCGATGAAGCTGGACGTGCCGCTGAAGGTGGATGTGGGTGCGGGGCCGAACTGGCTGGATGTGGGCGATGTTTAGCGGCGCGCAACAGCCGGCGCAATCGAGACGCCGGATTGCGTTTGACTTGGATGAGACCCTCGGCGTGCCGGCGATCGACGGAGCCAACATCGTTGGTTGGAGTCTGCGGACGGGTTGTGGAGAACTCTTGGCCCACCTCCAACCGGAGTTCGATCTCTGCTTGTGGTCGGTAAGCAGCCGGCGGTACGTTGAAAAGGTGCTTACTTTCGGATTGGGGCAGTGGTTCCGTGAGGTGTACACCTGGGATGAATTGCCCGTGCGGTGGAAGGACGTCCGACAAGTCCGAGTAGACTACTTGGTGGATGACAGTCCTCACCACCGGGATGTGGCAGCCAGTTATGGCCTGGATGCGTCTTATATCCTCGTGCCGTCGTACGGCAGCCTGGAAGATACGGCCGACCCCATCGGATGGGTGCGATTGGTCCAATCGGTTACGGGTTGCGTTCCGAAGGAAAACAACAATGGTGACGATCAGATTTCCCGACCGTGAAACGGAAAAAAAAGCCCTGGGCTTCTTGCTGGGACGATTCTCCGGCCGGGCTTTGCGTACCGGTCAACACATCGTGCCTGAAGCGGCGCTGGCCGCTTTGGCTCGTGAGAAGATCGATTTTACGGTCGAGAGGATGATCACTTATGAAGAAGAACTGGCGGCGTTACGAGGTAACGGTGCCTCTCCAGTTCAATGACGGGACCGAAATACCTGCTGAAGTGCGTGGAGAAGCACTGCAGGAGTTATTCGAGTACTTTGGCGGAGTAAGCTACCATACCCAACCGATCGAAGGTCACTGGCTGCATGAAGGAACTCACTATCAGGACAACCACGTGACCATGGTGGTCGATTTGCCCGAAGCCACCAAGAATCGCAGTTGGATGAGGAAGTTCAAAGCCCGCTGGAAGGAACGGCTTCAACAACTCGAACTCTGGATGGTGAGTTACCGCATTGACGTCGAGTGAGACAAGCCGCAAGCCCGTCATCGGCCTGATTGGCGGCATCGGCAGCGGCAAGAGCGCGGTGTCGGCGGAATTCGCTCGGCACGGCGGCCGGATCATTTCCGGCGATCGGCTGGGCCACGAGGCCTTACGGCAGCCGGCGATTCGCGACCGGGTAGTTCAGCGCTTCGGACAGGGCATTGTCGGCCCGGACGGCAGCATCACCCGGCGGGCGCTGGGCGCCATCGTCTTCGCCGACCCGAAAGCGCGGCGCGATCTGGAAGCCCTGGTGTTTCCCTATATAGAGCAACGCATCCGGGAGGAGATCGAGGCGGCCCAGTCGGCGGCGGATGTTCGCTTCGTCCTGCTGGATGCGGCCATCATGCTGGAAACCGGCTGGAATAAAGTGTGCGACTGGCTCGTCTATATTCACGTTCCCCGCGAACTGCGTCTGGAGCGTCTGCACCGGCAGCGGGGCTGGTCCGAAAAGGAGGTGACGGCGCGCGAACAAGCCCAGATGCCCCTAACGGATAAAGCCACCCAGGCCGACTTCACCGTGGACAACTCGGGACCGCTTCCGGAAACCGCCCGGCAGGTGTATCATCTGCTGGAACAACTGGGACTGGTCTCAGCCACGCGAGCGTCGGATTGAATAGCAGCCCCCGGAGAGGATCGCCGGGAGCGACCGATCGTCATTCACCGGAGTTGCAACCACCCATCACTTGTGAAAAGTCATCGTTCCTGCCGCTGGCGCTTGCCGTCGACCGCACCCTTCACCAACCATATCGGTGCCGGTCGGGCGGATAAGACCAGGAAAAAGGAGAGAGAACAGCCGCTTCGCCCGTGCGGCTGGCGCCCGTTTCCTTTTTGCTGCCTTCCTCTTCGCGCCAGTTGAGACGAAGGAGAACCTGTCATGGCCGAAGCCAGAAGCCGAACCAACAATCCCCGTCCCCGTCCGCGCAACAAGCCGGACGCCGGTCCCGGACTCGCCAACGGCAACGACGACCGGATGCGCTGCGACGAGC
>JAGVLI010000858.1 GCA_020054355.1 Planctomycetales bacterium
GTGTGCTCTTCCGATCTGAGCGCGTTGCCGGGGCTGACGCAGCCATCGCCCACCCAGCCGGCGGCAATCCCGGCGGTTCGCCGATTCAGTTCCCGCCAGTCACCGGCCGACACGATGGTCGCACCGACGCGGGAGCAAGCAGCGGTTTTCGACTTCAGGGTGATCTCCAGACGGGCGCTGGAAACGTTCTTCAGCCAGATCCGCTGCTGGTCGGCACGGTGCAGTTCGCTCATCACGATCGGGGGGCCATCCTCATCCTCGCCCCCAGACCGGGCTTCCACCAGATCGGGCGACTCGGCGCCTGCGAGGCCGTCCTCGATCACCAGGGCGCTGGATTTCGTCGTCTTGGGCTGCGAACCGGCATAGTGCGACAGGAACGTCACGCCGCCGATCAACGCCATCACGATGACGATGGGCAACACGATCTGGGTGAGGAACTTCATGGCGGCGGTCCAGGTGGGAGATGCAAGCTCACGATGCCGGCGACATGCTGTGGTTACGCCGGCCCGCCCCATTCGGTTCGGCGGGCCATTGTAATGGGACGACGGGCAGGGTCAAGGCCGGCCGGTCAACCCGGCGAGATAGATAAGATGCGACGCTTGCGGCTTCGCACCGCGCCCGCTCACCGCTTGCGCTTCAACTCGTCGCGCAACTTGGCGGCGGCTTCGTACTCCTCATTCGCCACGGCCTTATCCAGCTTTTCCCGGAGAGTCAGCTTGATGTGGTGCTGCCGGCGCAAGGCTTCCTCCATCTTGCGCAGTTGCTGCACCATGCCGTCCTCCTCCATGTGCTCTTCCACCCCGAAGGAGGCGAAGAACGCCTGCATCTGGTTCAGCCCGGTTTGAATCTCGTCGATGGCTGCTTCCGGATCGCTTTCCTCGATGGCCAAGGCGGAGGCGGCCTGGGTGCGATGGAAGAGTACGAAGCCGCGATACTGTTCATGCGCGCGCGTATAATCCTCGCCCGGCGAATGATCGCGGACGAAATCCATGAACGCCAGCGTGTGGTCGGCATCGGCAATGGCACGGGCCTGGCAGCGCAGCGCCAGCCAGCAGATGCGGCGATGATAATACTGCACGAATTCCCGATCCGCTTCCTCGCACTGCTCCTCGGACAGCGTGAAGCTCTGCCCGGCCCGCTGTGCCAGCTTCGCCTGCTGTTGCAAGTAGGCGAAGTAGGTATCGTGGTTGTGCGGCCGCTGGCCGTCCGGGCGGCCGCTGGTCTCCAGCTGCAGGATGCCGAGATCGACGCGCAGCTGGATCACTTGCCGGCCGTCTTTCCCTTGCACCATGCGCGACTGGACTACGCCCGGCTTGAACTCCCAACCGCTCAGGGCAGCGTCGATGTCTTGAAACATGGGCGGCCACCTTTCCGAATACCTGGCGAAAAGCGATGATCCCGGCTCCTGCCCTGCAACGGCCGTGCTGCCTGGGTTCGTCCTCCGTCGGCTATAATTCTAACGGGAGTCCGCTCGGCTCACCACGCGGAATTGCCCGCGACGCCCGCCGAGGGGTTCGCGTCCCCGCCGACGGCTATAACGACCGTAGCCCCGCCACCTGGAGCTTGCCATGTCCACACCGCCAGGCCCGCGCCCCTCGACGCGCGAGACGCTGCTGACCATCCTGCTCCTGACCCTGGTGGCGGCGGGGTTTCTGCTGTTCTTCATCAGCATCATGGGCATGTTCGTGCTGCAAGCCCTGGGCGTGGTCGGCGTGCTGGCGCTCTTCGGCGGCATGCACTACCTGCTCTGGGGCAGGTCGCTGTCGCGGGAAGTCGCCGCCGAACGCGACGAGGATGAACCGCCCGTGGACGAAGACGGCAGCCCGCTGGATGGCCCGCACGGACCGCGCCGGTATTGACTCAGCGGGATGGCAGCGCACCGGCGATGTGAAGCGGTTCGCGGACTCCGGGCGCGAATGAACTGCGCCAGGTTCTGGCCGTTCGCCCCACGATGTATCAAGTGATAGCCGCTTCCTTCTTTTCCGGCAGCGCCCCGTCGGCTGCATGCGCATCCTTGCCGTGCGCATCCTCGCCGTGCGCATCCTTGCCGTGGCCGATGTGGGTCAGCACGATCGAGCCGGCGATGAGCACGACGCCGACGGCGAGGTAGAGCAGGTCGAGCGGCGTTTGAAAGTTCATGCGGCCGGACTGCTCGAAGAACTTGATGGCCAGCATCAGCAGGATCATCTTGGCCAGGCGGTCCTTGAGGTCGTCCAGACTGCGGATCAGCAAGATATTTTCGGCATGCTCCGACTCGGTGGCCAGTTCGATCTTGCCGATGAACAACTCGTAGAGGCCGAGGGCGAAGATAATCATGGTGGCGGCTAGCAAGTAACCGTCGATCACCTGGATAATGCTCGACACCACTTTCTCGCGCAGCTTCTCCCGTGCGTCGCCATGCTCCTTGGAATAGTGACTGAGATGCTCGATCACCTCGACCATATCGACGGTGGCCAGGTAGAACACGCCCATCGCCACCAGCACGCTGGCGATCACCGCCACGAGCACCGCGAGCCGGCTATTCCACAGGACGGCTTCAATCCATTTGAACATGGCATTCCCGGATGAGGAGTGAGAGACGCGGGCCACGCAGACGGTGCGTATCGCCGCGCTGGGCGCATTGTATTCACAGGCCCTGCTGCCGCAACCGCAGGGCGTTGCCGACCACGGATAATGAAGAAAGACTCATGGCAGCGCTGGCCAGCATCGGCCCGATCAGGCCGGCTTCACCGAGGAAGGGATAAAGCGCCCCGGCGGCCACCGGCACGCTCAGGACGTTGTAGACGAAAGCCAGGAACAGGTTCTGCCGCATGGTGCGCATCGTCGCCCGGCTGAGCCGTCTGGCCCTGGCGATGGCGCGCAGGTCGCCGTGGATCAGGGTGGCGTCGGCGGTTTCCATCGCCA
>JAGVLI010000544.1 GCA_020054355.1 Planctomycetales bacterium
CGCCCGGCGCGAAATCGCCCGCTTGATCGGCGCCCGGCCCGATGACATCGCGCTCATCGAAAGCACCACGCAGGGCCTGCAAGCCATTGCTGCCGCCGTGCCGTTGCGCCGGGGCGACAAAATCTTGGTCGGCGCGACCGAATTCCTGGGCCTGGCGGTGCCGTGGATCGGTCGGCAGGCGCAGGAGGGCTTCGGCATCGAGACCGTGCCCTGCGCGGACGGCCGATTGCGGATCGACGACTTCGTCCGCGCCGCCGACGCGCAGACCCGCATGATCCTGCTGAGCAGCGTGCAGTGGAGCACCGGCTTTCGCGCCGACCTGGCGGCCTTCTCGGAATTCACTCGCGCCCGCAACATCATTTTGGTGGTGGATGCGATTCAGCACGTGGGCGCGATGCCGCTGGATGTGGGACGAACGCCGGTCGATTTCGTCGTCGCTGGCGGTCACAAATGGCTCAATGCTCCGGTCGGGCGCGGCTTCCTCTACGTTCACCCCCGCATGGTCGAGCAACTGACGCCGCCCGCCTGGGGATATCTGAATATCGCCGAGCCGCCCGAAGGCTGGGCCGACTACTTCGCCACGCCGACGATTCCCGCAGTGAGAAACTACGACTTCGTCGCCACGGCGCGACGCTTCGAGATTGGCGGCACGGCGAATTATCCGGGCAACGTGGCGCTGGCGGCGTCGGTCGCGCTCATCAACGAACTCGGGCGGGAAGCGGTCGAAGCCCAGATCGTGCAGTTGACGGAAGTGCTGTTCGACCGGCTGCGAACCGCTGGAGCCAGCCTGGTCAGCGTCCCGGAAATTGCCGCGCGTTCCGGCATCGTCAGCTTCACGCTCGGCGGCGGGGTGGAACGCGATCGCCACTGCTTGCAGCAGTTGCTCGATCGGCGCATTCTCGTCTCGCAGCGCTACACCGCTGGAATTGGCGGCCTGCGCGTCTCGGTCCATTTCTTCAATAATCTGGAAGACATCGAACGGCTGACGGCCGCCGTGCGCGAGGTGAAAGCCGCGGAGTGAACGTTTGCGCGGCATCCGCGGCCTTTCCATGCCGCTTGGCCCGTCACACGCAGCAGCGAACAACTTCACAGCCGTCGTCATTGTTGCGCTTATTCGGAAGACGACGCCAGGTTCCGCTCGGGCTGTTGCCGCCGTTTTTCGTCAATCCATCGCTGAGCCGCTCTCACCTGGTCCAGGGCTGGCGGCAATCCCGCGATGGAGCGCATGCAGGACGGATCATAGCGATGGGCATAGTTCAACATCTCCTCCAGTATTTCCTCGGGGAGTTGGCTCAAGACGAGGTCTGGATGGTCCGGGTCGAGCATCTGCAAGCAATCCATCATGACTTGATACCCCGTGATCGCGCCCTCCCGATACATCTCGATCAAGTCGCCTGGCATCACGCATCTCCTCTCATTCTGGCCGTTAACTCGTCCGCGTATTCCCATGCCTCCCAGTGAAAATTGCCCTCATTGTCGGGATCGGCTTCGGCCAACCAGTATTCGATCGAGGCGCCATTTTCCCCGAAGGCCCTTCTCATCGCCTCCAACTCGTACATCTCATGACCGATCACGGCGACGATGGCTTCATCGCTCCGCAAGACGTCCTTGCGAATCAAGAACGGGATCTTGCCAGTCCGCTGGTGAAACAGCGATGACCAATAGATCATTGTACCAGCGGGTTCCTTGAAGGTTGTCGTCTTGGCGGTCGTGTCGGCATCCAGCCACCCGTATTTGTCGATTGCGAAGGATACGTAGTCCGGAATGACAACTCCCCAATCCCGAGCAAGCTGGCAAGCTTGCTCAATGGACCTTGCCTTGCCGTCGGGGTTCGGACGCCACTCGAATTTCGGCGCTCTGCCTCCAATCATGCTGACCTCGGACGCGCAACCCCATCGATAAACCCAGTTGTTGCCGAACGCGCTCGGGTGCCAAGCTTCAGCGGCAACCGCCAACGACCTTGCCGGGCATGGGTGCGACCGCAAATCGTCCCGAAAGCGAGGTGCCTGACGGCCGCCGTGCGCGCGGCGATAGCCGCCGAGTGAAGCCGCTGTCCGCGGCGGCGGCGAGGATTATTCTTCTTCGACTTTGTGCGAATGGCGCGAGCGCTTGTCGGCGACGCGATAGACGTTGATGGGACCGTCGGAACTGCCGTTGGCCAGGTAACGGCCGTCGTGCGTGAAGTTGAAGGCGAAGTTCAGCGTCTTGGGCAGCAGCCATTCCCGCAGCTTGGCGCCCGATTCGAACTCCCACTGGATCACTTGCCGGCCTTCGCCAACCGCCACGACGACGCTGCCGTCGGAGGAGATCGTCACGGCGCGGACGATGCCGTTGTGCCCCGCCAAGACCGCGCGCACCTTGGGTTTCGGCGAAGCCGTCAAGTCCCAAAGGCGCACGGATTGGTCCTGGCAGGCCGTCGCCAGCGTCCGGCCGTCCGGTGCGTAGCACAGGGCATTGACGTGTCCCTGGTGGGGCAGCACGGCACGTTCGGTGGACCACATGCGGCCGAGGTTCCAGATGCGGACCGTGTAGTCCTGGCCGCAGGAAGCTAGTGTTTGGCCGTCCGGTGCGAACGCCACGGCGCGGATCGGCTTCAGGTGGCCCTTGAGCAGAGTGCGCTGCCGGGACTGCCGGCCGGCGAGGTCCCACAGGCGCACGGTGAGGTCGGTGCCGCCAGAGGCCATCATGCGGCCGTCGCGGGAAAACGCCAGCGCATCGACCGAGCCTTGGTGCCCTTGCAGGTACGCCAGTTCGCGGGGCTGTTCCTCGGCCAGGTTCCACAGCCAGATCAGGCCGTCCATCGAACCGGAGCCGGAAGCCAGGATGGTGTTGTCCTGCGTGTAGGCCAGCGAATGCACGGCGTCGTGATGCTTGTTCAGCTGAAAGCGTTCGCGCGGCTTGCTGCCGGAAAAGTCCCAGAGCCGCACGCTGCCGTCCATGCCGCCGGAAGCCAGGGTGTCGCGGTTGGGGGCGAACGCCAGCGTCATGATGCAGCCGGTGTGCCCCTTCAGGACGGCAATATGCTTGGCCGGCTCGCGGTCCTGCACCTGGACGATGCCCGTCGCGCCGCCATCGCCCCAGCGAAACATCGAGGCCGCCATCGGCTGGTCGGCGGGCGACGGCGCATCGTCCTTTTTCTTTTCCGGCAGCTGGGCTGCGTCCGGAACCTTGACCTGCAAAGGGGTGATCGGCTTCGGCGGCGCAATCGCCACGGGAGTGACCGGGGCCGTTGCCGGCTGGTGCGGCGAGGGCGTGTGCGGCGGCATGGCCAGGCCGATCGGCGTATTGCTCGATTCGGAGGACTTGACCGGCTCGCCATGCGAGGTCGGCCGCGTGGGCTTGGGCGCTGGAGGCTTGGGCGGCGCCGCAGTCATCGCCGACAGCGCGTTCGCCAGCTCGATCGGCGTCTGAAAGCGGTCCTTGGGCGCCTTGGACATCAGCTTGTGGACGATGGCGGCCACGTCGCGCGGCACTTCCGCGCGGATTTCCTCCACGCGCGGCGGTTCGTCCAGCTGGTGCATCAGCAGCTTTTCGATGGCCGAGCCTTCGGTGAACGGCGGTCTGCCCGTCAACAGGAAATAGAAGGTGCAGCCCAGGCTGTAGAGATCGGCGCGGATATCGACTTTGTGGGCGTTGCGCGCTTGCTCCGGCGCGATGTAGTCCGGCGTGCCGACGATGCTGCCTTCCTGGGTCAACGACTGGTTGATCGAACGGCCGTCGTCTCCCTGCGCCACGCGGACCAGACCCATGTCGAGGATCTTGACCA
>JAGVLI010000018.1 GCA_020054355.1 Planctomycetales bacterium
GATGATGACGAGATAGAGCGGCGCGGGATAGTTCGCCAGCGTCACCAGGCAGCCGAGGTTCATCAGCGTGCAGCCGTCGCCGTTCAGCACGATGACGCCGCGCTCCGGGTGCGCCAGCGCCAGCCCCAGGCCGAGCGGCGGACCCTGTCCCATCGCCGAGGGAAGGTAATGGAAATCCAGCGGCGTATCGGAGAATTGCGGCCAGACGCCGACCGAGCCCATCGTCGTCAGGACGACCTTCTGTCCCCGATGCTGGGCGACGACTTCCAGGGCTTCGCGATGCGTCATCATGGGAGTTCCTCGTGCGGAGTCATTCAGCCAGCAACACCGCGCCCGCGCGCTTTTCCGACTGGGCTTGCCGATAAGCCGTGACGATTTCATCTGGATTGCTGCCTTCGTCCAGGACGACGTAGGGCAACTTCCACAGCTTGACGAGCGGTTCGGAGAATTCGGGGCAGGTGTCGGCGACTTTGCCTTTGCGGGCAGCCAGATGGCTGCGCAGGCCGACGAGCAGGAAGAGCGGCAGCTTGAGGTCGTGGACGATGTTGCGCAAGGTGTCGCCGGCCTCGAACAGGCCGGTACACTGGATCAGCACGATGGGCCGGCGTCCGCCCAGCAGCAGCCCGCCGGCAAGGGCGATGGCTTCACCTTCCCGGCAAACGCGGATGAGTCGCGGCTCCTTCGCCTCGGCAAGGGCCGGCTCCCAGGTGCCGAGCTGGCTGTCCGGAATCCAGACCACGTCGGTGATGCCGCACTGCCGGAAGGCGCCCAGCACGGAAGGCCCGTCGAGCATGATGTTCGTCCCAGAGGTTGTTTAGCCGCGCGCCGAAGGCGAGCGCTGTTTCGCAGCGCTCGCCTCCGGCTCGCGGCTAAACCGCTGTTAGCTTAGTTGCGATGCGCCTTATGGCAGCCGTTGCAGCCGGCGCTGCTGGCCAGCTTGGCATGGGCGGCCGCGGCGCCGTTCTTGTCCTTCTTCTGGGCGGCGTCATCCAGTTGCTTGGCGTTCGCCCAGTACGCTTTCGCCAGCTTGTCCCAGCCGGCCTTGTCGCCGCGCGGCGGGTCGTTCTTGACCAACGCGTCGGCCAGCACCAGCACTTGCTTCGATTCCTTCTGAATCTCGTCCCAATTCGGCGGATCGGCCTTGATCGCCTTGCCGACCAGCGGACAGAGGGACGCCGGCCCCTTGTTCAGCTTGGACATGGCTTCCTTGACGGTGGGCGGCTTACCGTTCTGGGCGTCGGCGGCGGCGGTCCACAGGATGACGGCGGCCAGCGCCAGCACCACGCTCAGTTTGACAGCCAGGGTCTTCATGACTTACTTCTCCTGCGCAAAGTGTGCGGCTTGCCAGGCCCGGCGGAAACGGGCCAGCCGAGATTAGAGCGTTGTTTTCCTGGCGTGTCAATTTCGGAAGTTCGGCGCGGCGTCTGGTCAGTCATTCGGCGTACGACCAACAGCAATCGGTTCGCGACGCTGCGGAGAAGCGTGAACGGCCGCTCCCACGGCGATCGATTAGCGTCGTTCAGTGGGCACAGGCTGCCGCAGGCGATACGGACCCTTCAGCGCTTCCCGCTGGTGCAACTGCAACAGCTCGCGATCCGGAGCAATCAGCCGTGGCTCGCGGACCGCAGCATCGCCCAGCAACCGGCGCAGGCGGCGATGAAGAAAGGGCGGCGCCGCGGAGAGCATCGCTGCGTAAGGCATCATGCGTGAGGTCGTCCGGGGACCGGAAGTTAAGCGCTCGTCGTCATCCATGACGCGGAGCCGGAAGGGCGAAGGGCAGTGTACCCAACGGGTCAGCTTGGTCAACCTCACTTCGAGCGCGTCAGCGGGGTTCCTGCTCCGCCAGCACCACCGCCGACCGGCTGCTCTTCGCCCCGCGCACCAGCGAGTAGAGGTCGCTGCCGCCCACCGGATGCGGCAAGGCGAACAACTCGCCGTACTCGAAGCCGCACCGGCCGCCCTGGACGATGTTGTAGCCGGTGATGAAGTGCTTGATCTTCTCGAAACGGTCGCCGTCGAACTGCGATTGGTAGCAGCGGATCGCCGCCAGCTTCTGTTCCCAGGTGTCGCTGATGTCGATGACAAATGTCCCGTGGTAACTGCGCTGCTCGGCATCGAACGGAAACGGCGCGTAGACGAGCATCGGCACCCGGTACGGCTCGGTGCCGGCGAAGCGGTCGTTCCACTTGGTCAACTGCGAATGAAACCGCGCCGCTTCGAGCAGCATGTGCGCCTGGTGATGGTCCGGCGAAGCCGCGGGAGTCCGGCCCGAGGTGCAAATGACGACGCCGGGGCGATAGCGGCGCAGCTCGGTGGCCACGGCGTAGCGGTTCTCCGGCGAATCCATCAGGATGCGATTGGGCAAGTGCAAGTTGATCCGCAGCGGCACTCCGAGAATCTTCCGGGCGGCTTCGGCCTCCTGCGCCCGCGTTTCCTCGCTGCCGCGAGGCGTCGGCTCGCCGCTGGTCAGGTCGATGATGCCGACCTGATAGCCCTGCTTGACCAGCTTCGCCAGCGTCCCGCCGCAGACGATCTCCAGGTCGTCGGGATGGGGCGCCAGGGCGAGCACATCGAGGCGATCCACGGCAGGCTTGTCGGCGGACATGAACGCGGACCTCGCGAAAGAGCCAAGTTGTCTGTCGCTCATCTTATGAGGTAGTGAGCAGTCAGGGATCGGGCTACAATAGCGGGAAAGCCGGAGGACTGGCCATGATCGTTTCGCGTACACCGCCGCCGCCGATGGAGGTTCAGTTTATCGAAGTGACTGACCCCGATGAATTGGCGCGCATAGGGGCGCAGCAAGAGCGGTTCAAGAAGAACACGAACTACTGGAACGCGCACGCGGCAAACTTGTTTGACCAGCATCGTGGGCGCTATGTTTGCGTGGCCGGCGAACAGTTTTTCATTGCCGACACCGCAATAGCAGCGCAAACCCTGGCACTGGCCGCCCACCCCGAGGACGACGGCCGGTTCTTGGTGCATGTCCCCAGGGAAAAGCTGGTACGCATCTGATGCGCTTCGATGGCAGCTGGCTACTGTGTCCGGATGGGATCGTTCGGCCTACCGTGAAAGGCGAACTCCGGTGCGGCGACGGCGCCTGGGTTCCGCTAAGTTTCCAGGTGGACACCGGAGCCGACCGCACGGTGCTGGACGCGGGCACGTTGTCCGTTCTGGGCCTGCAATCGTTGCAACCCACGGAAATGCTGGGCGGCGTCGGCGGCCGGGTCGATTCGGTTCAAGTCGAAACTCAATTGCGCCTCAAGACGACGGACAAAACCACCATTCTGATCAATGCCCGTTTCGCCGCCTTCACCGATCCGAACGCCCTCGACATGAGCGTCCTCGGCCGCGACATCACCAATCTCTTCGCACTGATCGTCGATCGGCCCGGCGGCCTGGTTTGCTTGCTGGCCAAGCAGCATCGCTACGTCATCCAGACGGTCTGAACACCGCCGAAAAAAGTCATGGCTGCTTCCGCACCTAAAAAGCGGCGTGCGCTGCCTCTTTTGGTATCGCCGCGCGCGCGGCTTCGACCTCTCCAGGAGCCTTGTCATGCACCGTGCCGCCTGTCGTCCGGTTTTCCTCGCCGTTTTCGCACTCTTCCTCGTGGCCCCCGAGGTCATGGCCCAGGCGGAGAAAGTTCCCGCTCCGCCCAACATCGTCCTGTGCATGACCGACGATCAAGGCTGGGGCGACGTCAGTTACAACGGCCTCAAGGACATCAAGACGGCCAGCCTGGACGAGATGGCGGCGGCTGGCCTGCGGCTCAATCGGTTCTATGCCGCCGCGCCGGTCTGCTCGCCGACGCGCGGCAGCGTTATGACCGGCCGGCACCCCAACCGCTACGGCTGCTTCCTCTATGGCTTCCCGTTGCGGCCCCAGGAAAACACCATCGCCCAGGCCCTGAAATCCGCCGGCTACATGACCGGCCATTTCGGCAAATGGCACCTGAACGGCGTCAGCGGCGCCGGCAAGGTCATTCCGGCGGACGATCCGCTCAGCCCCGGCAAATTCGGCTTCGACGAATGGTTGTCGGTCTCGAACTTCTTCGACCTCAACTGGACGCTCAGCCGCAAGGGCACGCCCGAAAAGTTCACCGGCGATGGTTCGGAGTACATCGTCGGCGAAGCGCTGAAGTTCATCGGCCAGGCCAAGGAGCAGAAGAAGCCCTTCCTGACCGTGATCTGGTTCGGCAATCCGCACAGCCCGCACCAGGCGCTGCCCGACGACCTCAAGCAGGCCAACGGCTCGGCCTACTACGGTGAAATCCTGGCCATCGACCGCAGCATGGGCAAGCTGCGGAACGAACTCCGCAAACAGGGCCTTGCGGACAATACGCTGGTCTGGTTCTGCAGCGACAACGGGGCCATCGGTCCAGGCTCCACCGGCGGCCTGCGCGGCAAGAAGGGCAGCGTCTGGGAAGGCGGCGTGCGCGTGCCGGGGATCGTCGAATGGCCGGCGCGCATCCAGAAACCGTTCGCCAGCGACGTACCCGCCTGCACCAGCGACATCTATCCGACCATTCTGGAGATTGCCGGAGTCAAGGTGCCGAACCAGGTCCAGCCGCTCGACGGCATCAGTATCTTGCCGCTGCTCGACGGCAAGCTGACCGAACGGCCGCAGCCCATCGGCTTCTGGCACTACGGCGGTCAGCCGGCCGCGTTCGGCAAGAACGGCGGCCAGGCGGCCTGGACCGAGAACCAGTACAAGCTCGTCCGGCTCGCCGCCGAGAAGTATGAACTCTACGACCTGAAGAACGATCCCACCGAAAAGAAAGACCTCGCGGCCGAGAAGCCGGAGGTCGTGGCGAACATGAAGAAGGCGCTGGACTCCTGGCAGGAATCGGTGCTGAAAAGCCACCGAGGCGAGGACTACAAGGCGGCGAAGTAGGGTGGGGCAGGTTTTCAACCTGCCGGTTGACCCGGCAGGTTAAAAACCTGCCCCACGAAATCAGCCAATGATGTCCTTCACCACATTGCCCTTCACGTCGGTCAGCCGCATGTCCCGGCCGGCATAGCGGTAGGTCAACTGCTCGTGATCCAGCCCGAGCAGGTGCAGAATCGTCGCGTGCCAGTCGTGAATGTGGACTTTGCCCTGCACCGCTTCGTAGCCGTAATCGTCGGTGCTGCCGTGGGAGAAGCCGCCCTTCACCCCGCCGCCCGCCATCCAGGTCGTGAAGCCCCGATGGTTGTGGTCGCGGCCATCGGTGCCCTGGGCATAGGGAGTACGGCCGAATTCGCCGCCCCAGATGACCAGCGTGTCCTTCAGCAGCCCGCGCGCCTTGAGGTCCTTGAGCAGCCCCGCGATCGGCTTATCGACGCTCTGGGCCTTGGTCCCCAGCGCGTTCTTGAGGTCGCGGTGGTGGTCCCACTGGCCCGACGTGATCTCGACGAAGCGCACTCCCGCTTCGACCAGGCGGCGCGCCAAGAGGCATTGCCGGCCAAAGTTCTCCGTGGTCTGCTCGCCGATGCCGTAGAGCGCTTTGGTCGCCGCCGTCTCGTTGGCGATGTCCATCACCTTCGGCAAGTCTTTCTGCATGCGGAAGGCCAGCTCGAAGGACTCGATGGCGCCTTCGACCTCGGCATTGTGCGGTTCGCGGTCGAGAGTTTCGCGGTTGAGCGATTGAATGAAATCGAGCTGCGCCCGCTGGGCGTCCGTCGATTGCCGGGGATTGCGGATATTGCTCACGGAAGCAGCGCCGCCACCCCCGCCAAAGCCGCCGCCGCCGAAACCACC
>JAGVLI010000818.1 GCA_020054355.1 Planctomycetales bacterium
CTGGCCAATGCCCTGATCCGTGACATGAAACCGTACCAGGCCCCGGCAAACTCCGTTTGCTAAAAAATGCTTGACAAGAACATAGTCACTTCGGCGTAATGATTGACCATGCGCACCCAGGGTAGCCGCAGTACCGGCAATCCTGGGTCATGAAATACAACCACTTCACGGTAGGGAAGCCATATCCACCCATCGACCCACTTCCCCAATTCTCGTCCCACCCAAACCGCCGTAACTTTTTTGAAACCTCCCGGCCGGCATGCGGAGTAGAAACGGGTGCCGTTCCCGGATTCTCTTGCGCACGTCGAAGGCCGTCGGGAGTCATCGGATATGAACCGATTTCGCTTATGGATCGGGCCGACCTGTTGTTGCCTGCTGTTCTGCGCCGCTGCCGGGCGAGCCGAGTCGCCGCCCGATCCCTTGCGGTTGGTGCCGGCGCAGGCCGACCTGGCGATCAAGCTGGAACGGCCCCGACAGCTGGTCGAGACCACGCTGGTCCTGGACCTCGTCAAGCAGCTGCAAACCTTCGAGCCGTTCCGCGAGTTCTACGACTCCACCAACTTCCGCCGCTTCCAGCAGTTGCTCGGCTACTTCGAGAAGGAACTGGGCGGCAAGTGGCCGGAGTTGCTCGATCAGCTGGCGGGCGGTGGCATCGTGGTGGCCGCCAAGTTCGGCGAGGAACCCGCGCCGGTGCTGCTGGTGATGCAGAGCAAGGATGAAGCGGTCCTGAAGAAGTTCATCAAGGTCGTGCGCGGCATGCTCGAACAGGAACTGGCCCGCGACGACGCGAAAGAGCGCCTGCAAGTCGGCAATTACAAGAGCATCGAAACGCTGCGCTTGGGCCAGGACTTGCACGCTGCGGTTGCTGGTTCCGCCCTGCTGCTCGCCAACCGGGAGAAGGCGCTGCACGCCGCCCTGGATTGCCATCTGAACGACGGCAAGCAAAGCCTGGCGGCGACGGCGAAAGTCAGCGCCGCACGCAAGCAATTACCCGCTGACCAGTTCGCCTGGCTCTGGCTGAACCTGGAGCACCTCCGACAGCTGCCCGGCTACAAGCAGGCGCTTGGCGGGGAGGCTACCGATCCAGCGCAACTCCTGCTGTTCGGCGGCTGGCTGGATGTGATCCGCCATGCCCCGTACCTCTGTGCCGGCTTCGGCAAGGAGGGCGAGGGCCTGACCCTGAGCGTCCGCGCCCCGCGCGGCCAGGCCGACCTCTCTCCCGGACTGGCAGCCCTGCATTTGCCGGCGGAACAGGACGGCTCGCTGCCGTTGCTGGAACCGAAGGGTGTGCTCTTCAGCACCAGCTATGTCCTGGACCTGGCCAAGTTCTGGGAACATCGCGCCCAGCTGCTCAATGCCGAGCAGGTGAAGGGACTGGAGGAAGGCGAGAAGCAGGCGGCCAAGTTCCTGGCGGGCATCAAGCTCGGGAAAATTCTGAGCCAGGCGGGACCGCACCAGCGCTTCGTGGCAGCGCATCAGCCGAAGGCAGGCTACTCGACGCAACCGGGCACGAATATCCCCGCATTCGCCTTCGTGCAGAGCATGCGCGACCCGGAAGGCTTCGCCCGCTCGGCGGAAACCATCTTCCGCGCCGCGGTGCTGGCCAGCCGGGGACAAACCGGCCTGAAACTCGCGCAAGAGAAGCACGGCGACCTCACCCTGGTCGGCTTCCGTTTCCCGGAAGATAAGCCCTATGAAGGCGACACGAACAACGTGCGCTTCAACTTCAGCCCGTGCTTCGTGGCCGTCGGCGATCAGTTCGTGATGGCCTCCACCATCGAGCTGGGCCGGGAGCTGATCGGCATCTTGCAGAAGGAAGCGAAGGACTCGGCCCCGCGCAGCCCGGCAGCCTCGCGGATGAAGCTCCACGCGGCGGGCGGCGCGGACTACCTGCAATCCATCGAGGAGCAGCTGCTCGCGGCGACGATCCTCGATCAAGCGTTAGCGCCGAAGGAAGCCCAGGAACAGGTCCGCAAGCTCATCGACCTGGTGCGCCGGGCCGGAGCGCTGTCGCTCGACAACACCTACGAAGCGAAACAATTTCGCTTCGACGTCAAGTACGCGAAGTAAATTGAAGGTCGTTCGCGGCTTTGCACTCGCGCCGCTTGTAACGGTCGATGTCGCCGCGCCGGTCTTTACGCCGAAGGCGTTGCATAACACAGCCCAGGGTTGCCGGTACTCCGGCTACCCTGGGTTCGGGGACCATGAGATTTCATCTACCCCGAAGGGGTTGCATAAACTGGTTATTATGTGTTTATACAACCCCTTCGGGGTAGACCGCGATTTGTGTATCGCAGACCCAGGGTAGCCGGAGTACCGGCAACCCTGGGCTGTGTTATGCAACGCCTTCGGCGTAAAGAGCAACTTCGGCGTAAAGAGCAACTCATCCGGAGTACGAGCAACTGCGGGCGGTGTTGTAAAACGACTTCGGCAAGGCATACTACTCCGACTCATCGAGGAGCCTACCAATGGCGGAACCGATCGACCCCCGCTGGGCCTGGCAGCCCTATCAGCCGTCGGCCCAGTCGCCCTGGGACGTGAAGAAAGTCGGCCATCTCTACCGCCGCGCCGCCTTCGGCGCGACGGCCGCCGAGCTGGATGCCGCCCTCCAAGCCGGCCCGGACAAGGCCATCGACACCCTGCTGGCCGGCGGTCCCGGCCAGGAGGAGTTCGACAAGCTCAGCGCGCCGCTGGCCAAGAGCATTGCCCGTTCCAACGACAGCATTCATCTGCCCGCCTGGTGGCTGCACCGGATGCTCTATTCCCCGCACCCGCTGCGGGAAAAGCTGACGCTCTTCTGGCACAACCACTTCGCCACCAGCAACGCCAAGGTGCAGAACACCGGCTTCATGCTCGGCCAGTACGAGCTGATGCAGCGCCATGCCCTGGGCAGCTTTCGCGAACTGTTGCAAGAAATGTCGAAAGACCCGGCCATGCTGGTCTGGCTCGACACCAAGGGCAGCAAGAAGGAAAGCCCCAATGAGAACTACGCCCGCGAATTGATGGAGCTGTTCAGCCTGGGCGTCGGCAACTATACCGAGACCGATATTCGTCAGGCGGCGCGGGCGTTCACCGGCTGGGACGTGAAGGAAGGCAAAGGGCTTTTCAATCCGGACCAGCACGATGCCGGCGACAAGACGGTCCTCGGCCAGAAGGGCAAATGGCAGGGTTCCGACATCGTCCGCATCTGCCTGGAGCAGAAGTCGGCCCCGCTGTTCATCGCGGGCAAGCTCTATCGCTGCCTGGTCAGCGAATCAGCGCCGGCGACCCCGGAACTGCTGGAACCGCTGGCCGCCCGCTTCAAGCAGAGCGACTACCACTTCGGCGAGCTGGTCAAGACCGTGCTGCGCTCCAATCTCTTCTTCTCCGCGTCGGCCTATCGGGCCAGCGTCAAGTCGCCGGTGGAATTCGCCCTGGGCATCATCCGCGCCCTGGAAGGCCGCATCGGCACCACCGCCCTGTCCGTGGCCTTGCAGGAGTTGGGGCAAAACGTCTTCAACCCGCCATCGGTCAAGGGCTGGGACGGCGGCGCTGCTTGGCTCAATGGCCAGACGCTGCTGTTCCGCCAGAACCTGGCACTGGCCCTGACCTCGACGCAAGACAATCGTTTCGGCCGGCGCACCGACCCGGCTGCCCTGGTCCGCAAGCATCTGAAGCAAACCGATGACGAGCAAGTGGATTTTCTGCTAAAACTGTTCCTGCAAGGCGACGTGCCGCCGTCGGCCCGCGCCCGGCTGACGCAGTACCTGCAAGCCGCCCGCAACCAGAAAACGCCGGTCTACTGGACGGCGGAAGACTCGGCCGACCAGCGAGTGCGAGCCGTTTGCCACTTGATCCTGACGCTGCCGGAGTTTCAATTGAATTAGTAGGGTCCGCTGTGCGGACCAGAGAACATGCGACCACGGAATGAAGAAACGATTACCGGGTGCAGGTCCGCACAGCGGACCCTACAAGAATCGAATCAGGAGCAAACATGTTCCATACCCGCCGCGATTTCCTGAAGAGCAGCTTGATCGCCTCCGGCCTGACGGTCCCCGGCTTCCTGGGCCGTACCGCCCTGGCCGCTCCGACCGCCGACAAGGCCGGCGCGAGGGATACCATCCTGGTCGTCGTCCAGCTGACCGGCGGCAACGACGGCGTCAATACCGTCATTCCCTTCAAGGACCCCGAATACGCCAAGCTGCGGCCCACGCTCAAGGTGCCGGTCGAGCAAATCAAGAAGGTCAACGATTCGATTGGCTTGCATCCGTCGCTGACCGGCCTGGCGGAACTGCTGGAAGACAACAAGCTGTGCATCGTCCAGGGCGTCGGCTATCCGAACCCGGATCAGTCGCACTTCCGCTCGATGGACATCTGGCAGGGCGGCAGCACCGATAAGACCATCACCGAAGGCTGGCTTGGCAAGACGCTGAAGAAGATCCCCGCGACGCCGTCGTTCCACGTCGCCGCTGGCAACGAGACCGCACCGCTCGCCCTGACCGGAGCGCCGGTGCGGGTGCCGTCGATCACCTCGCTGGCCGACTTCCAGCTCAAGACGGCGGGCGCCACCCGTACCGACGACAAGGAACAGCGCAACCTGATTGAGAACGTGGCCCAGCCCGGCTCGCCGAGCGGCGAAAACAACCTGCTCGATTTCGTCAAGCGCACGGCGGTCAACACTTACGCCAGCAGCAAGCGCTTGCAGGAGATTGCCAAGAACTATCAGCCGAAGGCGACTTACCCCGCCACCAGCCTGGCCAATCGCTTGAAATTGGCGGCCCAGCTGATCGACGCCGACCTGGGCGCCCGCATCTTCTACGTCTCCATCGACGGCTTCGACACCCACGCCAGCCAGGCGGCAGCGCATCCCAACCTCTTGCAAGAAGTCTCCGGCGCGATGACCGCCTTCTACAAGGACCTGGCAGCGCGCGGCCATCAGGACCGCATCCTGATGCTGACCTTCTCCGAGTTCGGCCGGCGCGGTTTCGAGAACGGCAGCCGGGGCACCGACCACGGCGCTGCCGCCCCGGTGCTGCTGATCGGCGGCAAGGTGAAGCCGGGCCTGGTCGGCGAACATCCCGCACTGACGAATCTCGAAATGGGCAATTTGAAACACCACACCGATTTCCGCCAGGTCTACGCCACGGTGCTGGACCAGTGGCTCGGCGTATCGAGCAAGGAAGTGCTGGGGCAGGAGTTCAAGGGCGTGGGGATTTTGAAGAGTTAATTTCTTTTGGCAATTCCTCGTGGTTCGCTCTCTTTGTCCCGGAGGGACAACTGAGAATAGCCCAGCAGTTCACTGCTGGGAAGGAGCGAGCGAGCCAGAATTTCAAGTCCCGTAGGGACGACCGAACCTGGTACGTTGCCGGGTCCGGCCATCTCTACAGGACTTCTGCATGTCATTTCGCCGGACAAACCCCGGTAGTGAATTGGTGGGCCGGCTTACTTCAGGGCACGGACATGATTGAACAAGCGGGTTGCGTAGCCATCCTGCCAAAAGTTAAAGGCTACCGTCCGAGCATTCGCCTGGTATCTAGACTCGAAGGGAAATGTCGAGGAGGTGCGAATCGCCAGCGCGAGCGCCACGCTCACCAGAACCAAGACGGATCCGGGGCAGACTTCCAGATGCTGAAAAGCGATGAGGTACAGCACTCCCACCGTGGCGCAACCAAAAGCACCCTTCAGGCTCACCCGCAAGGTTCGCCACCACCTGGCTCGCCGCTGGCACAGTTTGCAGAGAGGCACTGTGACGGCGACTTCACGCTCCTCATCCAGATGGAACCAGACTGCCAATAAGTTCGCCCAACGAAAGCCCTCGCTGATGGCGATTCGTTGGTGGTCCACCGTTTCCTGTCCACATCCACAGCAGTGCGGGGGAAACGTCAGCCGGACCAGGCTGATCGTGAGCCAGCCATCCGGGTTGAAGAAGGGCGTAACCGCGCCTTCCTCTTGCAGGTTGGCTGGCGATAATTTTTCGGCCGGTTGAGACTCGAAGCGGGCTGCTCCCAATTCGGTTAGCAGCTGTTGAGTGACGGTGGCCGCTTCCGCGCTGCCAAGCATCCTTCCCAGACGCAACAAGAGTTCGCCGAGTTCACGCGGATAAGCCTCGTAATCGGCGTCGATTTGCAATTCCTGAGCAGACAGGAACCGGAACGAGTCAGTGTGTGTTTCCTGCCCCTCCGCAATTACTTTCCCGTCCCGGCAGGAAAACACACGACCGATTGTGGTTTCCTGCACGGGCAAGATGATTTCTTGTACGAATCCGGCCTGACGGATGAATACCTGGCCTTCGGACCTGAACAGCGACCACGGGCAACAGATGGTGAGTTTCCCATCCTCCAGAATTACTCCCTTGGAAATCAGGACGAGCGATGCGTGTGCAGGCCAAGTGAGGGCCAACATCAGGACCGGCGCGACGGCGAACATGAACACCAAAATAATCGGATTCCGTTCGCCCAGCAGGAAGTACACGCCGCCGAACAAGAAACACCCGACCAAGAACATGAGGGGTCGATACTTGCGCAGCGGCCCAATTCGCACGGCTTGATGTTCGAGAAAAGTGGCAGGATCGGCGAGCAATCGATCAAGCTCAGGAATGACGCGGCTGAGTGGACGACTCCCCAGGGGCGGTTTGAGATCGCGACCACTCATCAGAGAACTCGACCGGGAATTGTGATTGAACAGTTGCCTGGATTATTTGCCAATGTAGTCGGCAAATCAATACTTCTCGTTCCCAGGCTCAGCCCTATCCATTCCTGGGAACTTTGTACAGTTACGGGCCAGCAGCTGCGCGATTCCCTACAGCAGCTGCATGACAACTTCACA
>JAGVLI010000315.1 GCA_020054355.1 Planctomycetales bacterium
AGGAGCAAGCGGCCGAGGCGCTGCGCCGCGTCGGCGGGCGCATCATCGTCGAGCGGAAAGCGTCCGGGCAGCCCACCCTGGCAGTCAATCTCAGCCGGGGCACCGCCACGGACTTGGACCTGGAGCATTTGCGGGCCTTGCCGCACGTCGCCTATCTCTACCTGGAAGACGCCTATCTGACGGACGCCGGCCTGACGGTCGTCGGCGAACTGCGCGAGTTGCAAACGCTCGATCTGCGCTTCACGTCCATTGGCGACGCCGGGTTGGCCCACCTGGGGCGGTTGCGGCAACTTCGCTCGTTGAACCTGACCAACACGAAGGTCGCCGATGCCGGCCTGGAACACCTGAAGCAGTGGCCGCAACTGGAACGGTTGCGGCTGGGGTTCACCGCCGTCACCGACTCCGGGATGAAGCACTTGACGCCGCTGGCCCGGCTCCAGGAACTGGACCTGAGCGCCACGCAGGTCACGGATGCCGGGCTGGAACACTTCACCAAACTCACTCAACTCCAGGAATTGACGCTCAGCGGCGCCAAGGTGACGCCAGCCGGCCTCGCCCGTTTCAGCAAGGACCTGCCGAAGACCCGCATCGTCCGCTGACTGGCTGTTAGCGACGCTGCTTCAAGGCTTGCAATACCCCTGGCTTGCGATGCAAGACCGCCACTTCGTCCGCGGTCAACGATCGGTTGAAGACGGCTAACTCGTCGAGCCGGCCGATCAGGTTCACCGCGAAGTAGACGCGGGCCTGTTCCAGGTCCCAGTCCATGCCCACCTCGTAGTCCTTCAGTTCGCCGATCTTCTTGCCGTCGATGTAGAGCGTGTGCGTGGCGTCGCGCTGGCCGGTGTTGAAGCGGTCCCAGGTCAGCGCGAGGTGATGCCAGTCGCCTTCCTTGAAGCCAGGCTCCTTGAGGCGCGTCAACGGCGCCTTAGGGTCGTCCTCCGGCACCGGCTCCGTGCCGTCGGGAATGCTCGGATAAGTTCCCGCTTGCAAGGCGCGCGGCTTGGCGTCGTTGAAATGCGCCCAGATGCTGCCGTTGTTGAAGCCCTTCTGGGTGATGAGCACCGGGTCGCAAAACGGGGTCTTCAGCAACTGGTCGGGATCGGTGTTCACCCAGACGGAGAAAGCGCCGCCCCAGCCGGCAGCCTTGCGGTAAGCGACGTTGCCCTTGGCCGAGAAGAAGAGCCGGCCGTTGCGCGGCGGCAGCGGCCCTGCTTCCAGGCAACCGCCCGCGATGCCCTTGCCGGGGAGGGTGCGAAACAACTTCGCATCGAAGCCCTTCTCGAAGACGAACTTCTTCTTGTCGTCGGGATCGACAGAGCGCGTGCCCGGAACCGGCTCGCCCTGGCCGAAGTCCAGCCGCACCGCTTCGTCGAACGAAGCATAGAGGGCCACGGCCTTGCGCAGTGGTGCTTCGTCCGCCTCGGCGGCGCGGCTGCCGTTCGGATTGAACAAAGCAACGGCCAGCAACAAGGTGGTGAGAAGGCGGAGAGACGGTGACATGGTCGGCTGCTCCTTGGTCGGCGCGGCTTATATCGAGGGTTCAGCGAGAATGCTGGCACGCCCAGCGACGAGCCGTTTGGCTTGCGCTCGGGCATGGGTGGATTTCGTGTGGTGAATCGGAGACACTACCACCGATACCGCAATTGCTGCTTGCTGGCAAGCCTTCTCGAACGCGGAGGAAAATTGCTTGAAACATCCAAGGAACCCTGGCCCTCGAAAGCGGCGCACGCGGGAGCATGTGATTGCGGACCTGGGCGTGAACCATGTGGAAAAGCACGTGCTGCTTTGCGGCTTCGTCCTGCATCGCATCGTTCAGGACTACGGACTGGACCTGAACATGTTCACCTTTTCGGCGAACGGAGAACTTGAGAATGGCGAGGTCTGGATTCAGGTCAAGGCCACGGAACAGACGAAACGACTGGCGGACAAGGCAGCCATTGCCTGGCGACTCCAGCAAGCGGATTTGCGTCATTGGCTGCACCAGGCAATGCCGGTCATCCTGATCGTTTACGATGTGGCGGCGGACCGGGCCTACTGGCTGCATGTGCAGGAGTACTTTGAAGGGCCACGCCGTTTCGGGCTGACAGCAACCGGCAAGAGTGTTACGGTACACATTCCAGACGATCAGGTGCTGGATGAGCTGGCCGTGCGGAAGTTCGCCGATTTTCGGAACCTGGCTTTCCGCCGGCTCTGGAGAGGACCACAGGCAAATGGCTAAAAAAGTCAAGTTCTCCGAGCTTCGGCAGTTGCTGGAAAGCATGGGTTTCGAGACCCAGCGCGGACCGTCTCATGTCGTATTCGAGCATCGTCCTTCGGAAACCGTCATCGTGTTGCGATCCTACTCGGCCCGCGAACTGGTGTCCCTTCGCGAACTGGATGTGGTCCAGACCATGCTCGACCAACGCG
The DNA here is from genome assembly GCA_020054355.1 of Planctomycetales bacterium. Lineage (GTDB taxonomy): Bacteria > Planctomycetota > Planctomycetia > Gemmatales > Gemmataceae > JAGVLI01. The sequence continues at coordinate 2,407 of JAGVLI010000315.1, forward strand.
GACTGATGGAGTCCGGGACGTTCGAGCGGGCCTGGCAGGACGCACCGGCTTGATGCGAGGCTGATCGAACTTGACCAGTCATCCTGCCAGGTCCAGCTACAGTCACTTTCCGTCCACCTTCACCGCCAGCACCCAGGTCAGGCTCTTGCCCACGTCTTGCGTGTGCAGGCGCGACAGCTTGCCGGTGGCGGGATCGACGCTGAACACTGCCAGTTTGCCGCTGCCTTCGCCAGCGCCGAAGACGAACTTGCCGTCCGGGTCGACCTCGAACGAGCGCGGGGTCTTCTCCGTGGGCGTCTGACCGAGCGCCGTCAGCTTGCCGGTGCTGTCGATGGCAAAGCCCGCCAGGCTGTCGTGGCCGCGGTTCGAGACCCAGACGAACTTGCCGCTCGGATGCACCTTGACCTCGGCCGTCGAGTTCTTCTCCTTGAAGTCGGCCGGCAAGGTCGAAAGCGTCTGCACCGGCTTCAGCCCGCTGTTCGGGTCGAATTGATAAGCGGTGATGCTGTTGCCCGATTCGTCGGACGTGAAGGCCAGGTTCTGCGTCGGATGGAAAGCCAGGTGCCGGGGGCCGGCCTTGTCCGCGCCGCCCGCCGCCTTGCCGGCTTCGGTCAGCTTGCCCGTGGCGGCATCGAGCTTGAATTGATAGACCGCGTTCGGCGCGACGTGCGGCACGAAGACAAAACGGCCCTCCCGGTCGGTGGCGATACAGTGGGCGGTCTTGGCGGTCTCGACGGTCTGCACGGCCGGCGATTGAATGGTGCCGTCCTCGTTGAGCTTATGCACCACGACCTTGCCTGCCGAGTAGGAAGCCGACAGCAGCCAGCGGCCGGTGCGATCCGTACCGACGAAAGCGGCGTTCTCGCCCTTGGGCAGCGAAACCGTGCCGAGCAGCTTCAGCTTGCCAGTGGCTGGGTCGAGGCGAAAGCTCGCCAGCGTGCTGTTGTCGCGGAGCGAGGCGAACAGGAACTTCTTCTGCGGATCGACGCCGAGCGAGCCCGGCGCGCCCTCGACCTTCAACGTTTCCACGGCGGCCAGCTTGCCGTCCTTGGGATCGAGCCGATAGACCTGAATCTCCTTTTCCGGGGCCTTCGAGACGTAGACGAACGTGTCGGCCGACAGCGTCATGACCAACCCCAGGAAGAGTACGAGCGACAACGTCCAGCGCATGGCGGGTTCCTTTCTTGAAATTCAGTAGCACTAAAGTTCCATTGCAGAGCGATCAGCGGGTAGTTGTTACGCCGAAGTGACTATGTTCTTGTCAAGCATTTTTTAGCAAACGGAGTTTGCCGGGGCCTGGTACGGTTTCATGTCACGGATCAGGGCATTGGCCAG
>JAGVLI010000708.1 GCA_020054355.1 Planctomycetales bacterium
GCTACGCGCTGGTGGACGACGGCCACGCCCTGCTGATCGACGCCCCCGCTCCGCTGGACGGGCTGAAAGCCCAGGGCGTGCGCAAGATCGAAGGCGCGCTGCTCACGCATCATCACTGGGACGGCTGCACCCAGGCGGCTGCGTTGCTGGCGGAGAAAATTCCCGTGCGCGCGTCCAAGCAGTCAGCGGAATGGCTGTTGCCCGAAAGCGTCCGGAAATACTGGCAGGAGTCGATTCCGCTGCGGCACTCGCGGGCGGCGTACCTGGTGGCGCCGGTCGGCCTGGAAGGCGTCGATTGCTCGTTGCAGGACGGTCAGAAAATCGAATGGCGCGGCTGGACCATCCAGGTCGTGGCCACGCCGGGGCATTCCCGAGACCACCTGGCCTTCGCCGCGCGCAAGGGCAAGGACGGCCCGCTGCTCGTCTTCGCGGGCGATGCCCTAGCCTCCGCAGGCAAGCTCTGGACGCCTTACACCACGGACTGGAACCACTGGACCGATGAAGGCTTGAAACCGGCCGCCGAGTCGCTGCACAAGCTAGCAGCGCTGAAGCCCGCGCGGGTGCTGCCCGCGCACGGGCCAGTCATCGCGGCCGATGCCGCTGCCGTCTTGACCAAGACAGCGGACTCGACGGCCGAGGTCGGCTTCCTCAAGAGCTTCGAGCGCTTCACCAAGCAACGGCTGGGCAACGCGCCGGAATACGCCTTCCTGGCCAAGTCGCAGGCCGGTTCGGGCGGCAAGGAACCGTGGACGATGCTCTCGCCGCATTTGTTCCTGACGGGGAATACCTATGTCATCACCTCCAAGGACGGTCCCTTCCTGGTCCTCGATCCCTGGGGCAAGCTCGGCGCGGACCAGATCGAGAAGCTGCGCGCCGACCGCAAGCTCGGCGACCTGGAAGTGATGATGTTCAGCCATGCCCATTACGATCACTACGACGGCATCTATCACCTGCCGAACCGGGAGAAGTTCCAGGTCTGGACCCTGGACCGGGTGGCGGCGCCGATCGCCGAACCGTTCCAGTGGCGCGCGCCGTTCCTCGATGCCCGGCCCGTCAAGATCGACCGCCGGCTCAAAGACGGCGAGACGGCGGCCTGGCGGGAATACCGCTTCCGCTTTCAGTTCTTTCCGGGCCAGTCCGAGTTTTCGATGGCCGTGCATACCACCATCGACGGCAAGAAGTGCGCCTTCACCGCCGACAACTTTTTTCACCAGGATCAGTTCAGCGGCAGCGGCGGCTGGATGGGCCTGAACCGCAGCTTTCCGCTGCCCTACGCCGAGAGCGCGCAGAAAGTGCTCGATGCCGCCCCGGACTGGGTGCTGGCCGAGCACGGCGGGGCGTTCGAGTTCAACGCGGAAGACTTCAAGCGGCGGGTGCGCTGGGGCCAGGCGTGCGCTGTGGCCTGCGATGCAGTGTCGCCCAGCGGCAGCCATCGCCGCGACTGGGACCCGCACCACGTCCACGTCGAGCCGCTCTTGCAGAAGGCGAAGCCCGGCGACACGGTCAAGCTGCAACTGGTAGCTAACAACCCGCTGGGCCGGGATACGAAGTTCCATGCCACGATGCTGGGCCGCGACCTGTTCGTTGACCAGACGAACGCATTTGAAGTTGCCATGAAAAGTTCCCGGCAGGAAAAGTGCAGCGTCCGCCTCTCGGAGAAGACGCCGCCCGGCCGGCATGTCTTCGTGCTGCGCGTCCTCGAAAACGACGAAGCGGACGGTTCGGATGCCTTTTTCGTCATCGATGTGGAATAGCCGCTGGTCTGGCCGCTCGCGGCTTCGCAGTTCAGAAATCGCGAAGCCGCAAGCGGCCGGCGTAATGGTTGCAATCGCCGCGCGGCAATCGTATAGTTCACCGTGTTATCCCTCGGCGGGTGCTTGGATGAATTGGACTCGTCACTCTCCCTGACCGTGTACTCCAAGTCTGTCCGCGGCGCGCGGGGACCTCGCTGTTTCCGCCAGCCCAAGCCGAGAAGGACCTCGAGGAACCTGTCATGGCAACCTTGACGCTGCGGCGCATCGACTGTGCGGCTGCCGATGCCGCCGGAGAACTGGCTGCGTTACGCACTCGGATCGGCGCTCTGGGAGACGTGGTGTCGCCGCGCGGCCGGGAACTGACCGCGAAAGTCTTCGGCGAACCGCTGCCGCCCGTGCGAGTCGTGGAACGCATCTGCGCCGACGTGCGCGAGCGCAAGCTCGCAGCGGTGCTGCACTACACCGAACAGTTCGACCGCGTCAAGTTGACCGCGGAAACGGTGCGCGTTTCGGCCCTCGAATTGAGCATGGCCCATGCCGGGGCCGAGCCGTCCTTCCTGGAGACAGTGCGGCGCGTGCGGCAGAATGTGCTGTCGTTTCAACTGGGCCTGCTGCACACCGATGCGCGCCTGACCGTGGCTGGCAAGCACGAACTGAAGCTGCGCTATCGACCGATGCGCCGGGTCGGCGTCTGCGTGCCGGGTGGCGCTGCCGCTTACCCGTCCACCTTGCTGATGACGATCTGCCCCGCGCAGGCCGCCGGGGTGCGCTCGAGATCGGAA
>JAGVLI010000815.1 GCA_020054355.1 Planctomycetales bacterium
GTCGCGGACGGCGCGGGCCACGGCAGTAAAATAGTCGGTGTTGGTCAGGTCCTTGCCCTGCTTGCCGACGGAATAGCGTGCGTGGAAAGCGACGGCTTCGCGCAGCGCGTCCGGGGTGAGCTTCTGGGCCGCTTGGTGATCGAGGGTGGTCGGCATGGCGATGTCACTCTCATTCGTTAATGCCAGGTGTCGATGGTATTCGCGGCTCCCGTAGGGTCCGCTGTGCGGACCATTGAGCCGGTGCGATGGTCCGCACAGCGGACCCTACGCGGGTTCAGCCCCGCAGCGCCGTCGTCAGCATGCTCTCGATGTCTCCGAAATGCTTCCGGTAGTCGGCCTGGGCGCAGGCAATCACCTCGTGGGCCTCCGCGAGTTCGTACACATGGGTGATCTCCACCTTCGGCGTCTCGACGCCGGGCACGTCCTTGTAGGTGAGGAAATAGTGCCGCAGGCGGTCGATGACACCCCGCGGACACTCCTGGATATTGCGATACATGCCGAAGGCGGCATCGCCTTCGAGGACGGCGATGATCTTGTCGTCGGCCTCGTCGCCGTCGAGCAGGCGAAAGCCGCCGATGGGCCGGGCCTTCAGCAGGATGTCGCCGTGGGTGATCTGCTTCTCGGTCAGGACGCAGATGTCGAGCGGGTCGCCGTCGCCGCGAATGTTTTTGCGGCCGGTCTGCTTCGCGCAGAACTCGCCGATCTGGTCGGCGCAGTAGGTCTGCGGTATCAGGCCGTAGAGCGCTGGACAGATGTTCGAGTAGCGCTGCGGGCGGTCCACTTTCAGATGGCCAGTGTTCTTGTCCAGCTCGTACTTGATGGTATCGCTCGGCACGATTTCGATGTAGGTGGTGACGATTTCGGGCGATTCGGGGCCGATGGCGACGCCGTGCCAGGGATGCGACTTGAACAGGATGCCCAGCAGCGTCCAGAGTGGCTCGCTCTTGTTGTGGCTCATCGATCCGCTCTCGTGCCGGTCCTGGGTGCGCGGGAGGCAAGCGACGGGAACCCACCCCGCCCTTGTTGTAGGGATGCCGGCTGCCGTTTCTACCTCTTTCGGCGTTCGCGGATGCCCAGCAGCGCCCGCGCCTGGGTGCGCACCCGTTCGGCCCAACGCAGGGCGGCAACTGCCTGACGTTTGCTGGCCTGGCGACCAGGATAGCGCGCCGCCACGGCAAAAGCGGAGAGAAAAAGCAGACCGCGCCGCCAGGAGTTCAGGGACGGGTGATGGGGTGCCAGCGCACTCAGGAGCAGGGCGAGGTAATGGGTTTTCGGTACTGCAAGTCCGAGTTCTTCCATCAGACCTTTGAGGTATTTTTCGGCGCACTGCTGGCAATGAAAGCAGACACCGTCATGAACGGGAACGTTGCTTCGCCGGCCTTGCTTTGCCAGAACCAAGTCCTCTTCGGCTTTTTCGACCCACGCTCGGGTGGTCCTTTTCATAGAGCACTTTTCCTTGAGTCACTATCGTCGTCAGAAACGACTCCCGCTCCGCCAGACGCCAGGCCATTTCAGCGGGAGTGCAGACGAGCAGATCGAGAGGAAAAGGTGCTGCGAGCCGGTACTGAATGCGCACGGACTGGCTGTGCTGGTTCGCGGCGGGCATGACGACGAGCAGGTCCACGTCGCTGTCCTCATTCGGCGTGCCGTAGGCGTGGGAACCAAAGAGGATGATCTGGTCGGGCTGGAACTCCTGAGCGATGGCGCGGGCATACCGACGGATCACCCGCATCGGGATGTCCGCCCCCCAGTAGATGCGCTTCGGGGGAAAGGGAAACGGGCTGGGTGCTTTCTTGGCCATGCGGTCATTGTACCCGAAAGTTGATTCGGCTCGAAGAACTCGAAGATTGCCTTATTCTTCCGTGCTTCGATTACTCGCGGTAAGCGGATCATTGAAGAGCTGACTCTGTCGAACGTCCGCTGTCGTTTTCCCGGCCTAACCTCTCTGGTAGAATGCCCATGGCGCTTCGCTGGTCCATCGCCGAGGAGGTCGGCCTTGTCCATCACCTTGCATACCGATCCGGTGCCGTTGCGCGTCGATGACACGGGCGCCATCCGCGTCGGGCAGTCGCGCGTCACCTTGGACGTCTTGTTGCAATACTGGCGCTTGGGCATGGCCCCGGCGGAGATCGCCCGCGGCTTGGACACCTTGACCCTGGCCGATGTCCATGGCGCCCTGGCCTACTATTTCCGCCACGAGAGCGAGATCGACCAGTATCTGCGGCAGCGAGAGGCTGATGCCGAACAGCTGCGCCAGCAGCACGAGGCGGCCAACGCTTCCCGCCTGGCTTCATTGAAGGAACGTCTCGACACCGTCAAGGCCCAGGAAAACGGCGGACATGCTCCGGCTGCTGATTGACGAAGACGTGCATGGCGACTCGTGGCTGGGCTGCGGCGACGCCAGCCGGCCCTCGATCTGGTGCGCGTCCAAGACGTCGGCTTGCGCCGCACCCCGGACGCCGCGATCCTGGAATGGGCGGCCCAGCACGGGCGCGTGGTCGTTTCGGTGGACAAGAAGACCCTCGCCGTCGATGCCTGGGATCGTGTCGCCCGTGGCGTGCCCATGCCGGGCGTTGCTATCCTCCGCATTCTCCTGACCATCGGCCAGGCGATCGACGAATTGGAAATAATCGCCCTGGCCGGCAACCCCGACGATTTTCGGGATCAGGTGATTTTCCTGCCTTTGTAAAGTCGCTTCGCACCGAAGTCGCGGAGACGCCTGCAGCGCCTTGGAAATGAAAAGAGCCACCTGCCGGGGGGAGCAGGTGGCTGTGCGGGGGTCCAGACGGGGGTCTCGGCGGGAGGGGGAAATGCGGTCATGCGTCGGAATTTCGTTTCGTGCGGCCAGCGGCGGGGGAACCGCTGACCAGCTTCCCGACTGCATTCCCGGTGCTCGATTCGTCGTGGGATGTTAAAGCAAGTGGTGTGCCAGGAAAATGCCCGGCCGAGCGACGGCGTCCTAACCGTTGAGGCCAGCGCGGTTTCGGCTTTTCGACGGGAATCGCCACTGCCGAACTCGGTTGGCCGCATTGAAAAGTTGACTGCAAGTTCGTTGTAAAATCCTCCAGTGCCATGAACCCGGATGGCAGCGCTGCGTGTCGGGAGAAGAGGCGAATGACCCGCGCTCCGCGTAAGATAGCCGGGTGGGGAATTCTCAGGGCCTGGGCCACGGCAAGGGAGGATGCGATGAGCTTGAAAGAGAAGGTCCGCGGGAAGTTCGAGGAGGCTCGCCGCGCGGGCAACCGCGAGGAGAAGAACCTGCTGTCGGTCATCCTGGGCGACGTGGCAACGGCTGAAGCCAGGAGCGGCAAGGACGTGCCCGACGCCGAGGTCGAAAAGCTGCTCCGCAAGCTGGTGGAGAGCAATACGGAAACCCTGGCGCAGCTGAAGTCCCATCAGCGCGGCGACGATCCGCAGGTCGCTGTGCTGGAACGGGAGAATGCCGTCTTGAAGACGCTGCTGCCGCAAGCGCTGGACGCCGCCGCCATCGCCAGCGCCCTGGAAGCGGTGCGCGCCGAGATCGTCGGCGCCAAGAGCGACGGCCAGGCGACCGGCGTGGCCATGAAGCACCTGAAGGGTCTGTCGCTGAACGCGCAGGGGCAGGATGTCTCCGCCGTGGTGAAATCCTTCAGGACAGCACCGTGAACGATAAGTGCCGCGCAAACACCAAAAAGCCCCGCCGTCGATTGGCCTTGCAGTCGCCCATCTGCATGCTTCCTCGAACGACGGGGCCGTTTTCGTGGTATCCCGATCAGGGCATCTGGAACGGCCCCTTGATGCTGCCGTCCTTCGCGGTGAACCAGTAGCCCCGCCGGTCGATAGCCGCGCCGGCATGGGTCGCGCGGTTGACCTTCAGCCAGGCTTCGGCGTACTTGTCCCAGTCGTGCTTCAACTCGGTGGCCACCAGGTGACCGAACTGGGCGGCGATCTTGTTGCCGGTCAGCGCGTTCGGATTGTTGGGATTGTCGTCCAGCGGGGCGCTGGCGTAGTTGCCGAGCAGCACGTTCAACGGCCCCTGCTTGGTACACATCAATTCCGCCCAGCGGAGGCCGATGTTGCGGGTTTCCGGGACGTCGGCCTGGGCTTCCCGCATCGGGTTGTGTCCGGTCTTCGCCTCCCAGTTCAGCAAGCTGCAGCCGTTGAGGATCAGCACGTCGAGGTCCGCCGGGCTGTTGGCGTTGCCCTTCATCTTCCAGTTGGCGAGGATGTCCTCGGGGGTACACCAGTCCTCGTGATCGGGGTGCAGGATGAGCTTGCCGTTCCAGATGGCGCCGTGGCCGCTGTAATAAAAGATGTCGGCGGGGCTGCGCACGTAAGCCCAGTCCGTGCCCTGCTTGATCTTCCAGCCCGGCTGCTTGACGACGGCGACCTCCAGGACCTCGACGCCGCCGGCGAACAGCAACTTCTTGGCGTCGGGCTGTTCGATGGAGTCGTTGCCCGTGTCGCCGCCGGGCGAAGACGGCTGCTTGCCGACGCCGCGCAGGCTCCAGCCCTTGTTGACCAGCGGGCCGCGAAAGAAGGCGTCGCTGGTGCCGCCGGCGCGGACGACGGACGCCACTTCGAGCACGCCGGTTTCCGTTTGCCAAAATGAAGCGACGTCGCGGAGCGGAACCTGCTTCAGATACCAGACGCTCTTGCCGCTGCGCTGCAGCTCGATCTTCAGAGGCGTCTTCACGGTGCCGCGCTTGCTGAACTTGTTGCCCGGCTCGCGGGTGCGCAGCTCCACCTCGATCGAGTCGGGAAACTCGGTGCCCTCGACTTCGACCTCGATGTTCACATTGGCGACATCCAGACCGATGATCTCCAGGTTTTTCTTTTTCAACCGGCCCTGGCCCCAGACGTCCTTATACAAAGCAATGTGCTTGATGGTGACCGCCACGATTCGTCTCCTCGGTTCGCCTCCGCCGTGAGTCGAAAGACGGCTGAAGGCTGTCCATATCGATGATCCGCCCCCACCGGAGGCGGGTTGGGTAAGCTGGAAGGATCAATTGGCCGCTCCGTTGCGGCCGCATCCTTCACACTCATGTACGAGGAGGGGACGGGGTGTGACGGAAAGTTGGCAACGACGCTCTGGGAGGGGTGGTAAAGCCGAAATCCGAAGCAAGTCCGAATGACGAAATCGGAAATGAGAATCCTGCGGCGAGCATACCCACGTTTCGTTTCATTTCATATCACTGACACTCCCGCGTCAGTCTCAATGAAACGCAACGAGGGTTAGTGCCCACTTTCGTTTAAGCAACAACTGCCGGGCACTGTTTGCCCGTGGGTTACGATTCCAATCGTGACCACTCCACGGCCTGTCACGATTGGAATCGTAACCCACGGGCAAGAAGTCACTTGATTGACCACTAGGTCGGATGGTCGGCAGCAGTCCCACCGCCACCGGATGGGCTGCGGCGAAGGGCCGGGCACGAAGCGTCATCGGGCGGATCGCCCTCCCTCTCCCAATAGAGAATGATGAAGCGATCCATGCACCCGGCATGCGGACATTGCGTCTGCTTCCCCATGGACCCATCAGGAACCTGCACCGGCCTTTTGCACTTTGGGCATCGAATTATCTGGGGCACGGTTCCACCTCCGCAGCCCCTTGAACGACCGCGATCGTGGTTGGCAATCCTTGGGAGGCCGCCGTGTCGAGCATTGAGCGAGCGAAATGGCAGCGGTCAATGGTCCGCACGGCGGACCCTTACGGGGAATGGTCCGTCCAATCCTCTCAGCCCTCAACCAGCTTGGCGACAGCGATCTGGAAGCAAGTGGTGTTGCCGTTGCCGGTGAACAGCCAACGGCCGTCGGGGGAGAAGCTGAGGGATTGCAAGGGCGTGTCCAGCTCGTGCTGGCCGAGCAGCTGGCCGTTCTCGCCGTGCCAGACGCGCAGGGTGCGGTCCTCGCTGCCGGACACCAGCAGCCGGCCGTCGGGGCTGTAGGCCAGGCAATGCACACCTTCCTTGTGGCCAGCCAGCTCGGCCGCCAGGTTCTGCGTTTCCACGTCCCAGAGGTAGATGACTTCGTCGAGCGAGGCCGCCGCCAGCCAGCGGCCCGACGGATGAAACGCCACGCTGGTGGTGCCGTAGTCGAAGACGGCGAGCTTGCTCGGCGCCTGTACGTCCCAGATGCAGACGGCGCCGTCGGAGCCGCCGGTGGCCATCCAGTCGATGCCGCCGCAGGCCAGCCGTTTGCCGTCGGGATGGAAGGCGATGGTTTCGACGGTGCAGCCATCGGCGGCTTCCAGCACCAAGAGCGCCGGGTCGCCGCTGGCCACGTTCCACAGCCAGACGGTGCCGTCGGACGCGGACGCGGA
>JAGVLI010000003.1 GCA_020054355.1 Planctomycetales bacterium
CCGTCAGCGGCTGGCTGCTCGGCAACGGCTCGGCGGAAGCCAAGGCGGAAACCGGCCTGCGGCTCTGGAAGGCCCGCAAGTTCGTGCAGGACATCCAGAAGACCCACAGCGCCCCCGGTCGGGAAAAGCTGCTCGAACGCTACGAGCAAGACAAGACGGACGTGGTGCCCTTCGACGAGCTGGCCCAGCTGATCCGCTTCCTGCCCCCGATCGAGCCGGAGCCGAAGCTGTCCACGGACCTGATGCCCCTGGAAACCAAGCCGCTGCAAGGGCGCGGCAAGGCGTACAACTACATCGTGCAGCTGCCGGCCGAGTACCATCACAGCCGGACTTATCCCGTGCTGGTCGTGCTGCATCAGTCGATCGAGAAGCCGACGGATGCGCTCGAACGCTGGATCAAGCTGGCGGGACAGCACGGCTACATCCTGGTCGCCCCGGAATGGACCGCGAACGCGGCCCAGCTGCGCCCGCAGTACACCTACAGCGCCGAGGAACACGCCGCCGTGCTGGAATCGCTCCAAGACCTGAAGCGGCGCTTCAACGTCGATACCGACCGGGTCTTCCTGACCGGTCTGGGACAGGGCGGCGACATGGCCTTTGACGTGGGCCTGTCGCACCCCGACCAGTTCGCCGGCGTGGTGCCGATGGGCGCCCAGCCGCGCTACCACGCCAAGAGATACGCCGTCAACGGCCAGTTCCTGCCCTTCTATGTGGTCTGCGGCGAGCTGGCCGGAGACGCCCCCAAGGCCATCCGCGAACAGTTCAAAAACTGGTGGGTTCCGCGCGGCATGCCCTCGCTCTACGTGGAGTACAAGGGCCGGGGCCACGAACCGTTCACCGGCGAACTGCCCTATATCTTCGAGTGGATGAACCGCAAGAAGCGGGCCTCGGCCGCGCCGGAGTTGAGCCAATGCCTCGCCATGCGGCCGACCGACAATCGCTTCTACTGGCTCTCCGGCGACAACCTCAACCCCCGGAGCGTCAACGATATTGCCAAGTGGAACAGCCTGATCGCCCCCGGCAAACTGCAAGGTAAGTTGGCGGAGGGCAACCAGATCAGCGTCTACGTGGAGAATTTCAAGAAAGTGACCATCTGGCTCGGCCCCGGTTCGATCGATTTCGACAAGCCGATTTCGGTGACGCTGAACACCGGGCTACGCATCAAGGACAAGAAAGTGACGCCGAACCTGGCCACGCTGCTGGAAGACTTCTACCAGCGCGGCGACCGGCAACGGCTGTTCCTGGCCAAGGTCGAGCTGGGATTGTAGGGCCGCAGCAGCATACGCCGCGCGGACAAGCGAAGAGGGGTATCGCACCCTCTTTACGCTGAAGCGAAGAGGGGTATCGCCCCTCTTTACGCCGAAGGTGTTACATAACACAGCCCAGGGTTGCTGGTACTCCGGCTACCCTGGGAATGCTACCCGATCTACCCCGAAGGGGTTGCATAAACGCATCACCACGAGTTTATGCAACCCCTTCGGGGTAGATGAAATCTCTTTGCTCCCGAGCCCAGGGTTGCCGGAGTACCGGCAACCCTGGGCTGTGTTATATAACCGCTTCGCGGTAAAGAACGCGCACTCGGCCATTCCTTGATCGATCAGTTGTGCGGCCCTCAAATCCAATTCGTTCGATTCGCCGCCGCCGTCAATAGCGCGCTGCCCAGTCCCATCACGACGAATCCGGCGAAGGGCACGCTTGGGGCCAACCCCGTGACGTTTCCCAGGAACAGACCGGCGCCGAGCAACATGACGAGCAGCCCGAGTGCCCACATCGCGATCCCGAGCGCGTCCGTCGCCGTCAGCGGCGGAGCCACGAAAGCGGTCCGATACTCCGCCAGCTTGCCGACCATCTCCGCCGCTTGCCGGTCGCCCACCCCGCGTTCCATCAACTTCTCGTGGATGGCCGACGCGCTATGCCCCTCGTCTTCCCAGGCCAGGGCGGCTCGATACAACGCCAGGATTTCGTCGCGAGTGAATGCGGTGGAAGGCATGGCCAGGGCCTCGGTTACAGAAGGTACGGACCAGCGACGGCGACGTTCGCCCCGACCGCAATACGGGGCCCGAACCGAGTTGTGACCGGGGAAAATGAAATTCCGGATGTGAAGCCGCGGAGGCAGGACCTTTCAGGGAAAACGACGACGGGAGAGGACCGCGGTCGGCCTCTCCCGTTGTCTTGGGTCAAGCGTATCAGGGCGGGTCATTCCAACCGAAGGACGCTTACTGGTCCAGCGATACGGACAGCAGGGCATCACTGACCGCTTGCTCGACGAGCTTGCGCTTCTCCAGATCGAAGTCCTTGTCGTTCAGCGCGGCCCGTAAGGCCGGGGCAGCGCTTTTTGCAGCCGGGCCGTACTGTCCGAGCGCCTCGGCGGCGGCAATCCGCACGCGCGAATCGCGGTTCTTCAGGGCATTGGACAGGGCCACGACCGGAATCCGCAGCGCGTCGGCATCGCCGCCGCCGATCGCCTGCAAGGCCCGAATGCTGGCCAGGCGCATTTCCACGTCGCCGATCTCTTCCTGGCGGCGCTGGGTGCCGTAGGCGGGCGGCCAGTTGGCGACATAATTGGCAATCTGCAAATCGCCGATGCCCACTTCCCGGCTGAGCGGTCGGCGCGCGGCGACTGCCGCCCTGCCATAGCCGCCCAGGGCATTCGCCGTCGCCAGACGCACGTCGAGGTCCGGATCGTCCAGCAGGGGAATCAGCGCCTTGATGCACTCGTCCGTATGCTGCGTGGCGCCGAGCTTGGCCAGCAGGCGCACGGTGGCCCAGCGGACGAACAGACTGGGGTCTTGCAGGCTGGGCAGCACGTCGGGCAAGGTCGGCGCCGCCTTGGCGCCGATGGAAATCAGCACTTCCAGGGCGGCGACTCGCACCCGGACGTCCGGATCGCGCAGCCGTTTGACCAGCGCCGGCATCGCTTCGGTGATGAGGTTCTCCAGTGGGCCTTTCTGTGCATCGGCCGCTTGCTCGAACGCGACCAGGATCAGCTTGCCGTCTTGCCGGGGGGCGAGCCGGGCACCCGCGCCGTCGGCCTTCTCCAGGGCGGGAATGGCGGCTGC
>JAGVLI010000461.1 GCA_020054355.1 Planctomycetales bacterium
CGGGAATGGGAATGCGGAATCGGGGCAAGTTCAGGCGGTCACGGGCACCGTGGTCGGGCATCGCTGTATTACGAGCGGACACGCCCGCCAGGAACAGGCTGGTGCTGGGTCACAGTGGTTTACATCGCTGCGGATGTCGGACCCGGACATTCCGTCGTTCGCCACGTCAACGACGGCGCGACAAGGACTTTGAACGTAACGGCGCACGGCCGACACCAGCCGTGCTGAACAGGTTGTGTGGGCATCGTTCCCATGCCCGCTTGCGGTTTAGCACGCTGCGGCTGCGCCGCCAGCGGCTGACCAATTTCTAAATCCACCATCGCTAATCGAGGTGCGATCGTTCAAGAGCAATTCGCGGTTTTTTTGGCTCCGAATCGCCGCTGGCCGATCGCGCCCGCTACGCTCTTGTATTTCGGCCGGCGCGGCACTATCTTCCGGGTTCGCTTTGCCATCGCGATTGCCGGCCACCGGCGTCATCACTCCAGGAGAACAGCTGACCATGCGCACCAGCATGAACCTGCTATTGTGGGCCACGCACGTCACCAGCGAGCATTTCCCGATCATCGAAAAGCTCAAGCAAACGGGCTACGACGGCGTCGAGTTGCCCGTCTTCGAGGGCGACGCGGCGCACTATCAATCCATCCGCAAGCAACTGGACAACCACGGACTGGCCTGCACCACCGTCACGGTGATGACTCCGGAAGCCAGCCCGATCAGCCCGGACGCCAAGGTGCGCCAGGCGGCCGTGGATCGCCTCAAGTGGGCCATCGAAATGACCGCGACCCTGGGCGGCACCCATCTGTGCGGCCCGATCCATTCGCCGCTGGCGGTCTTCTCCGGCAGCCCGCCCACGGCCGACGAAAAGCAGCGCGCCGCCGATGTGCTCCGGCAAGGGGCCGAGTTCGGCCAGCAGGCCAAGGTCAGGCTGGCCGTCGAGTATCTCAATCGTTTCGAGTGCTACTTCCTGACGACCGCCGCCGACGCCAAGGCGCTGGTGAAAGCGGTCGGCCACCCCTATTTCTCCTCGATGTACGACACCTTCCACGCCAATATCGAGGAAAAAGACCTGGAGAAGACCATCGTCGAGTTCGCCGACTGCATCAGCCACGTCCATATCAGCGAAAACGACCGGGGCACGCCCGGCACCGGCCACGTCCACTGGGACGAGACCTTCAAGGCATTGAAGAAGATCGAGTATGACGGCTGGCTGACCATCGAAGCGTTCGGGCGGGCCTTGCCGGCGCTCGCCGCCGCCACCAAGGTCTGGCGCGACCTGTTCCCCAACGCCGAGGAGGTCTACACCAAGGGCCTGCAGTTCATGAAGGACATGTGGCGGAAGTATTGAGAGACAGGCCGAGCAGGTAGGTCCGGCGAGCCGAGCCGGACCTGTCGCGCCGAAAACCGCATGATTTTGCCAAGTCGCGGTGCCGCTCGGCTCGCGGCACCTGCCGTCTCGGACTGACTCAGAGTCCGAGCGGACCAGCATCAGGCCCCTGGCGCGAAACGGCAAAGTCCGCTTGCTCCCGCCAGGGGCCGTTAGTTTCGCGAATCGTCGTCCGGTCTTGGCCCTGCCTTCCTGAATCCCCCATTTTTTCCGCACGAGCGGTAATGCTGGCAACCTGTTCGCGTTGTGGCAGATTCGCGTCTGTCCGCGAAATCGCTTTGCCGGAAAGACCGCGCTTGCTTCAAAACACCGGCCGGTGCCAACCGATTCCTAATCGCCAGTCCAACCTGATTCGCACTGTATCTCGCGCCGACTGCGCGCTCTCTCCATGGGTGCGGCGTGTCCGGAGCGGCACGCCATTCGACTCCGCCGCCGGATTGGCGGCGGGACTTTTCCAGGAAGGAAGGCTCTGAATGTTGCCACGTTTCCGTTGGCTACTGAGCGGGCTAGCCGCCGGCTGCCTGTCGCTGCCTGCCTTCGCCCAGTACCCCCCACAGATGGCGCCCGCCTGCCAATACCCGATGTACCCGCCAGCCGGCTATGGCATGCAGATGCCGATGATGGGCGGCCCGATGGTGCAGGTGCCCATGCCGCCGGCCATGCCGATGCGGATGATCCAGCCCGTCGCGTTCCAGCAGGCCATGCCGGAAGCCGTGCCATCGGTTCCGGCGGCAATCGCCTCCCAGGCTGCGCCGCTCACCATCGTCGCCCCAGACTCTGCCCCAGCTGCTGCACCGGCTGCCGCTCCTGAGGGCGACGCACAGCGCATCGGCAAGCTCGAAGCCGAAGTCGCCAGCCTGAAATCGCAGCTCACCAGCCCGGCCAAGGTCCTGCACGGCGACAGCTGCAATCCCGGTTGCAAGTCCGGCGGCATCGTCGGCGGCGTCGAATCGCTCTGGCTGCGTCCCGTGAATTCCGAGGGCGTCGCCCCGCTCTTCGACGCCGTCATCGATCTGGTCAACGGCCTCGGCATTCCCGGCGTCACGCTCAATGAGCCGGAATTCTCGTATGAGCCGGCCTGGCGCTTGTGGCTCGGCTATGAGTTCGCCGGCGGCTTCGGCGTCCGGACCCGCTATTTCCAGTTCGACCACACGGCTGCCGCGACCACGGTGTTTCCGGCCGGCGCCGGCGTTACCCCGCTGAACCTGGCTTACGGACTGGAAACGCACGTCTTCGACCTGGAACTGACCGATGCCCTGCGGCTGGGCGACAAGTGGGACCTCCTGCTCAGCGCCGGCTACCGCTATGTCGAGTACCGCGAAGCCAACACGGCCGACGTCACCATCGTCGGTCTTACTCCCATCATCTCGGCCACGGGTTTTGAATCGCAGAGCTACGGCATGACCATCGGCGGCGAGCTGCGCCGCGCGCTGGGCCAACGGTTCGCGCTGTTCGGCAGCGCGCGCGGCTCGATCCTCTTTGGCAAGGAGGATGAGGTCTTTGTGCTCGGCATCCCGCTCCTGGCCGGCCTCATCGGCACTGGCGACCTGACCGAACGCGAGGACGACAACGTCAAGTCGATCCTGGAATTCCAGGTCGGCGGCCAGTGGCAGTACGAGTTCGGCAATGGCTCGCTGCTCTTCGTGCGCGGCTCGGTGGAATCCCAGATCTGGGACAACTTCTCGGGCGTCCCGATCCTGAACAGCTCCGCCAGCACCGGCTTCTTCGGCTTCGGCATCGGCGTGGGCATTGCCCGCTGAGTACCCTCACGGCCCTCCCGGCTTGAGCGGGCGTGGCTGACAAATTGAAATGATTGGCAAGCGTGGCGGCGGCGGTTCGACGGGGCGCGGAGCGCGCAACGTCGGACTGACGCCGCCACGCTCGCCATTGCATTGTCACCTCTCTCGCGTCGCCTGCGGCGATCAGGTGGAACGCCATTTCTTGATGTTCTCATCGGCGGCTGTGCGAGAAGATTCAAGACCTGCCCATTGCCGCAGCACCACCGCCAGCCATTCAAGTTCTGGTGCGGGCAGGGAACCGCCAATCTCGAGGTGTTGAGACCCCACATCAACCGAGAGGCGAGGCCGTTCGCCCAGCCGGTCGAACTGCACCTTGGTGATCTGGCCACAGTCCACGACTCGGGCCGACGGCGTACCGAACCACCGCCAACTGTCGGTGTTGTCCGAGCGCCTGCGCCCCGGATCGTATTTCAAGTCGCTCGTCCCCAGGACGATGCTGGCCGGAACTGGACGGCGCAAGCCATTCCACAACTTCATCACGATCGCCAGGCCGAATGCCAGCCAGAGCAACAGGAACGCATGGCAGCAACCCAAGCCAGTCGAGCCGTCGCGCACACTCAGGTCATAGATCAATGCGATAATGACCGCCAGCAGCGAACACCAAAAGCAAAAAGTCAAAGCCAGACACCCGACTTCATGCCAGAAATCAAACCCCTCTCCCGGCAACCGCCAGCTGATGCGCGGCTGGCCGAGCCGATCCGTGTCCACGACGAGGCACGAGCCTAACGGCGGTTCGGACTCAAGGCGATACATCGAGCTGCTTCCCCGTCCTGCGGCTGGAGCATGATCCGCCTGGGTTTTCAATTCGCGGAGTGGAGTTTTGCTTCAGAATATCCGGTTCCGCCATGCCAAGAAAGCGGGATTCGCGCCGGCTGGAATGAAACGCTAGGTTCCAATTTGAATCCTCGATGGTTTCTTGCTGTAACGCCCCGCGTTATAACTACGGGACCGCGCTCCACCGTCGCGTGGGTACGCTCTCCGTCCGGGAAGTCGCGCTATGTCCACCCACTGGCTGACCTGCCCTGCCTGCCGGCTGCTGATTCCCTCCGACCCCGCGAAGGGCGGCCGACCCCATCGCTGCCCGGCCTGTGCGGCGCCGTTGCCCGTCGAGCAGGCAGTCGCTGCCGATTCGCAGTGGTTCTACGCGCAGCACAAGCGGAAGCACGGGCCGGTGTCCTGGGGCCAACTCCGGCAACTCGCGGGCACCGGCCGCGTCCAGCCGGGCGACATGATCCTGCAAGCCGGCGGCAACAAGTGGCTGGCGGCCTCGGCAATCGCGGGGCTGTTCTCCGGCACGGAACCTGCGGCCCACACCGAAACCCCCGCCTTCGGCGCCGCCGCCGGCACGGTGCCCGAAAGCCAGCGCATGGTGACAGCGCCCCTGCCGACGGTGGCCGGCTACGAAATCCTCGGCGAGCTGGGCCGGGGCGGCATGGGTGTGGTCTACAAGGCCCGCCAGCACGGCTTGAAACGCCTGGTGGCGCTGAAGATGATCCTGTCCGGCGTCCATGCCGGCACCCAGGAACTGGCCCGCTTCCGTCACGAAGCCGAAGCCGTCGCCCGCTTGCAGCATCCCAACATCGTGCAGATTTACGAAGTCGGCGAGCAGGAAGGCCGGCCCTACTTCTCATTGGAACTGATCGAGGGCGGCAGCCTGGATCGCAAGCTGGCGGGCCGTCCGGTGCCGCCGCGCGAGGCGGCCCAGCTGGTGCGGACCCTGGCCGAGGCCATGCACGCCGCCCATCAGCAAGGCGTCATTCACCGCGACCTGAAACCCGCCAATATCCTGCTTCAGCCAGTGGCCAGTGGTCAGTGGCCAGTGGTCAGTACGGACACCAGACCATCTCCGTCTTCCCTGGCCACTGACCACTGGCCACTGACCACTGTTCCCAAGATCACCGATTTCGGCCTGGCCAAGCAACTCGACGACGCCAGCGCCCAGACGCGCAGCGGCGCGATTCTCGGCACGCCCAGCTACGCCGCGCCGGAGCAGGCCGCCGAAGCAGGTCTTGAAGAGAGTACGGCCGGCACGGCCTGAGCCTGTCCCCGGCGGAAATTTTATCTTGCGTCACGGTCTTGTGCCTGGCGTTCTGGCAACCTAAATAAGATCGTGTGCGGTACGGCGCTTTTTAAAAGGCCGTGCCGCTTTGGTGCAATGAGGCGTTGCCGGACAGCTCTGAAACGGGGGTCCAGATTCGCGGTTTTTCAGCCGTGAAGGGCATACGCGCTTGAGAGGTGTCAGATGCAATTTGATAAATATACCGAACGTTCCCGTGGCCTGATCCAGGCAGGTCAGACCTTGGCCAGCCGCAGCGGCCATGGCCAGTTTACCCCCGAACATATGCTGAAGGTTCTGTTGGATGACGCCGATGGTTTGGCGGCGAATTTAATCCGCAAGGCCGGCGGCAATCCCGATCTGGCCAGGCAGGGCGCGGAAAAGGCGCTGGCGAAACTGGCCAGTGCGACCGGCCCGGGCGCGGGCCAGCTGCATATGAGCCAACCGCTGGTAAAGCTGTTTGAGCAGGCCGAAGA
>JAGVLI010000093.1 GCA_020054355.1 Planctomycetales bacterium
AAGCGGCAGCGATGCGGCCCGAAGTCAGGACGGAGAACGCCTGGTCCTGCTGATCCGTCAGCCGCCGGCCTTCGGTCACGCTCGCCAGCCAGGCTTGCTGCCGATCGACTTGTTTGAGCAACGCTTGCCGGTCGCCGAGACGGTCGATCTCGATGCCCGGATCGAGCCGTAGCCCGTCCATGCGGAAGTCCGGGGCATTGGGATCGCGGGTGATCTGCCAGGGATCGTGGCGCGGCCCCAGAAAGCCGGAATGCTGGCCCGGCCAGGTGAGCGATCCTTGCATCAAGAACGTCGGCAAGTTCACTCCGGTGGGCAGGCCGTCGTGGCGCGGCCGAAAGTAGTTCAGCCCCGCCGCATAGCTCGGCCAGTCGGTCCGCGAGGCCACCTTGTCGAAGAACGCGCCGGGCTGCGGATAGCCGGTCAGCAGGTGGTGCGTGGCGACGAGGTGGTTGTTGTCGCGGTGGGCCAGACTGCGGACCAGTGCGTACTGGTCGGCCCGCGCGGCCAGGCGCGGCAAGTGCTCGCCGATGTGGATGCCCGGCACGTTGGTCGCGATCGGCTTGAACTCCCCGCGAATCTCCGCCGGTGCGTCCGGTTTCAAGTCGAGCATATCGATATGGCTGGGAGCGCCGGTCAGGAAGACCAGGATCATCGCTTTCGGCTTCCGCGCCGTCTTGCCGCTAGCTGCGGGTGTTTGAGCGGCCTTGGCTCCGGAAACCGGCAGGGCGGACAAGCCGACCCCCAGCAGTCCGGAGAATCCGACCTGCAAGGCTTCACGTCGATTCATGCCGATGGGGTGCGAGTGGCTGCGCGCGGAAGGTTTCACGGTGCAGTTCCTTTATGGCAGGTGGGAGGAACCGGGCTGTGGCAGGTTGGAACGTATTAGAGCATACGGGCTGGCCGTTGCAAAGTGGATTTTTCGGGTGGTGGGACAAGATCTCGTAGGGTCCGCTGTGCGGACCATTGAGCGATCGAAACCGTAGTGGTCAATGGTCCGCACGGCGGATCCTACTTCCGGCGGAGTTATTTTCCCTTGGCGCTGATGCAATACAGCGACTTCTTGCCCCGCAGAAACAGGCAGCCATCGGAGACGGCCGGCGACGCGGATGGATTCTCTTCCAGCTTGTTTTCCGCCAGTTTCTCGAATTTCTCGGCCGCGGCGACGACCGTGCATACGCCCGCCAGGTTCAGGAAGTACACCTTGCCGTCCGCCGCCAGGGGCGACGCCTTGAAGGTGCCCGGCAAGCGCTCTTTCCACTTCAGCTGGCCGGTCTTGGCGTCCAGGGCCTGGGCGATGCCGTCGTCGCTGACGAGGAACAGCAGGTCTTTCCACAGCACCGGGCAGGGCGTATCCGGCATGGCCTGCGTTTGCCGCCAGGCGATGGCCTTGGCGTCCAGCGTGCCGGTTCCGCCCAGGCGGATGGCCAGCAGGTCGCCCTTCTTGCCTTCCGCCGTGAAGAGCAGGCCGTGGCCCAGCGTCGGCCCGGTGATGGTCCGGCTGCCACGGACGTCCGGCAGCACCCACAGCTGCTTGCCGGTGGCGGGGTCATAGGCATCGACCTGGTTGGCCCCGACCACGATCATCTCGGTCTTGCCGCCGACCTCGTGCAAGAGCGGCGTGGTGTACGAATCGCCGTCCTCGCCCTTGGACCCGGTCATCCGTTGCACCTTCCATTTTTGCTCGCCGGTGCGCTTGTCGTGAGCGACCAGGTAGCTGGGGGCTGGCTCTTTCTGAAGATCGGCGAGCGAATCCTGCATGCAGACGGAGATCACCAGGTCTTTCCAGAGGACGGGGCTGTTGGCATGGCCCCACCAGATGGAATAAGCGCCGTGTTCCTTCTGCAAGTTGTGCAGCCAGAGTTGCTTGCCGGCGAAATCGTAGGCGGCCAAATCGCCGTTGCCGAAGTGGACGATGACCCGCTCGCCGTCGGTCACGGGCGATGGGCTGGCCAGGTTGTGCAGATTGTGAAAGGTATGCTCCTGGCGCTTGGGTGAACCGCGCCGCATCGTTCCGGAGCCGACCTCGCGGGTCCATTCGACCTTGCCGTCACGCTTGTCGAGCTTGAAGAGCAGCAGTTTTTCACCCGACATGCCCGTCAGGAACAGGCTGTTGCCAAAAATAGCCGGCGTGCTGGCGCCGTCGCCCGGCAGGGCGGCTTGCCAGACGATGCCGGTGCGTTCATCCCATTTCACGGGCAAGCCGGTTTCGGTGCTGACGCTGTCTCCGGACGGGCCGCGCCATTGGGGCCAGTCGCCCGCCGGAGCCGCCGTCACAGCCAATATCATGCCAACGAACAAGAACGAGCCAGTGCGAAAGTAAATGCGCGTCATGTGGGTTTCCCGACGGGTGATGGAAGGCAGGATGCAGGGGTGGGGAGAATGCCGGCTCCTGGATTGGAAGAATCCTAATCCAGAGCGAAGCCTGTGGCAAGGGACTTACCGTTGGGTTGGCCCATGAACGGTGGGGCGGCCTTGTAGGTCAGGCTTTCCAGCCTGACACGGTCATCTGTGTCAGGCTGGAAAGCCTGACCTGCAAATTCGGGTAGGGTGCCGGAAAACGAAAATGCCCCGCCGTTGGCTAGCTTGCAGTCGCCCATCTGCAAGTTTCGCCAGACGACGGGGCAATAAAAAACCCCGTTTGCCGACCGCGTCAGCGGTGGGCACCGGGGCGTTGTAGTTCGCTGAGCTATTAATCGGCAATCAGCCGGCTCAAGTTGACGGAAAATCCCCCGCCAAAGCACTCGCTTCGGCGAGGGACAAGTTCCGGAGGCAGGAATTGCACCTGCGACCTCCAGGTTATGAGCCTGGCGAGCTGCTACTGCTCCACCCCGGATAATCTCACTCTATCGCATCGGGGCAGCCAGGTATAGGCCAATCGCGAAAGATTCTTCGGCCCGGGCCGAGCATGGGGTGGGATTGTGCTATCTTGACAGTTCGCCTGCGGGCCGTCCGCCTTGCTCGAAGTCGTTCGGGGTGCCGTCATGGCCATCTGGATCATCGCTCGCAAAGACCTGCGCCTGCTGCTCCGCGACCGGCGCGCCTTGATAATCCTGCTGGCCATGCCGTTCATTTTTATCCTCATCCTCGGCCTGTCGCTCGGCGAAGGCTTTGGCCAGAAACCCGACGACCGGCTGCGGGTTTCGCTGGTCGATCTCGACCGGGGCGAGCCGTATGCGGTGCCGCGCGAAGCCGTCGCCTGGCTGGTCCTGACGCCGGGGACCGGCGGTCCGCTGGCAGATCGGAAGAGCAC
>JAGVLI010000062.1 GCA_020054355.1 Planctomycetales bacterium
GTTGCTTGGCGTAGACCGGAGTCGAGCGCTCGGCGGTCAACTCGTCTTGCACTCGGGCCACGGTGGCGGCGGGCGCCCAGACGCCGCGCGAAAAGGTCTTGCGGCCGCGCTTCTCCTGGACCGTCCAGGTGGGGCCGGCCGCTTTCACGCGGCGGGTCAGACCAGCATCGCCGGGCGGCAGCAGCATCCAGTCCGCCGGCGGAATCAGGATTTCGCCGGAAGAGGTGCGTACCGAACGATCGGCGGGGCCGGGTGAAACAATCCGTGTCTGATCCGGCATGGAAATCCTTTTCGAGGCTGATTGCTCAATGCCAAACCAAGGCGCCTCTGGCCCGTGGGTCACGATTCCAATCGTGAGCACTCCACGGCCTGTCACGATTGGAATCGTGACCCACGGGCCAGAGGTGCCTGGAAGCAGCACTAGCCACATGACCTACCGGGGCCGGAACCAGGTTTCGCACCAGGCGAGGCAGGCGGTGGTGCTGGCCTTGCCGCCCCGGTCCATTTTCCACGGCGTGCCTTCCGCGCGCCGGCCGCCCACCGAAAACTGGGCGGCGGTCGCTGGAAAGAAAGTCGTTTGCACGCCGATGGGCCGGTTATCGAAACCCGGATCGGCGGAAAAATTGAACGGCTCCAGAAATTCCGACCAGCTCAAGCGCACTTCGTCCTTGTCGGCGCGCGCGATTTCGCTGCAAATGCCGGGCGGGGTGCCTTGCCGCTCGAACGTCGCGGCCACGACCGGGACGCTGGTATCGCCGAATGCTTTGTAAAGCAGGTACTCGATCTGCGTTTGCAGGAACCGTGCCAGCGGCACGCTGTCCGCGTAAATGCGGACGCCCGACGTGACCGGACTGTCCACGAACAAGGCATGGCCAGCGCCGGCAGGCGACCAGAGCACGCGCCAGTGGCTGCACCGGGTGGCAGCGGTCTGGCCGCCATCCGTGCTCAGCCGCACGAACGAGTTTTCGCCGATCAGGATCAATTCGTGCGGATTCACTTGCAGCTGCATGAGGTTGGCTCCTGGCGTGTCTCGCGCGGCCATGCCACGACGGCGGGTAGATTGTACGAGCCGGAGATTTCGCCGCCAACGAAAAGCAGCGGAAGTGAACAGCCGCGCCCGGCATCACGTGATCGGGCTGAGCATGTAATCCTCCAGCTCGACGGATGCCCCCTGCTGGATGAAATCCACTTTGACTACGAAGCGCTTCTGGGTGGTGGTGCGGACGATGATGCCCTGCATGCCGGCCAAGGGGCCGCGGCGGATTTCCACGGGGGTCCCTGGCTCCAGCATGCCTTCGGGCGTGATCGGCATGCCGGACGCAATCAGCCGCTGGACTTGTTGCAGGTCGCGCCAGAGGCCAGCCTGGTCCGTCACGTCGATGACGTGCGCCACGCGGCGGGTGGCGAGCGCCTGAATTCGTTCCTCGTTGTCGGCCAGGACAAAGCAATAGCCGCCGAACAACGGCAGGTAGGAAGTCATCAACCGGCCACGGATTTGCTGCCGGCGGGCAATCAGCGGCAGGTAGAACGGCTGCTGGGCCTCGAACAGCCGCCGGGCCAGGCTTTTTTCCTGGCGCGGCCGGGTATGCAGGACGCGCCAGGCGCGCTCGCGGGTGGGTGCGTGGGCGGGGTTCTCGAACAGGTCCGTAGGGAACCAACCTGGTTCGGGCGGCAAAATGGGCATGACGACAAAATCTCAAACGGGTTGCATTCCAACATGGATTGATGGTCCACGGTCAAGAAAGCAACGTAAACTGTCCCGCGTGACGAACAAGATTCTCGGCGAATCGAGCAGTAGCGGTTCACGGCTGGATTCATCTGCGGCGCAGGGGCCACCCTGCAATCGTCGTGCCGTGGCACGAGTCGGGTGGTGGTGGTCGGAGACCGCCGCTGTCAAGGCAGGGATCACCCGTGGATTCGCGGTCCTGGTTTCCAACGATGGACTGGGAAAACCGCTGCCAGCGCTTCGCACGATTCGCCAGGTGCCGGATTTTTCGGTAAGCTGCCTAAAAACAACGCAACCCCCGGTGATTCCAGGGGGTTGGAAATAGCGGCGACTGGATTTGAACCAGTGACACGCGGCTTATGAAGCCGCTGCTCTAACCAGGCTGAGCTACGCCGCCGACGCGAGGTTGAAGCCCGTTGATGGATTGAATTGTAGAAACCCGCCGGCCTTCCCGCAAGACCAGTGGCGGCGGGTCTGCGCTGCCGCCAGCGGCGCGGTTACTTTTCCGGGAGCTTGACGCTGGCCTGGCGGTCGTATTGCAGCAGCGCTTGGTGCAGCGCGTTGTAGGCCGATTCCTGGCCGCTGGCCGATGGGGCAAAGCGGATGCCCGTCTTGGTCATGTAGTCCAGGAGTTCCTTGACGTTGGCGCCGCGGGCTGCGTAGCGGCCGTTCAGGTAGTCGCCGGCATCCGCTTCGCGCAAGACCGCCGCCGCATCGTCCAGTTGACGCAACACTCGTTTGGCCTCGACGTAATCCGCGAACGAATATTCATCCACCTTGGCGGCTAGCAGCTGTTTCAGCTTGTCGAGGCTGCGGTCCAGCTCGCGCAGCAACCCCGCATCCACCTTCCCCAGCAGGGCCTGACGCTTGCCTTCGACCAGCAGGGCATCGATCTGGGTCCGCAGTTCCCGGCTCTGGGCCGCCGGCGTCAGGTTCTCCAGGCCGGCCGGCCAATGGACCTTGCCGGCTTCCCGCAGCAGCGCGGGCGCTTCGAGGTTCTTCTTCGAGATCACGTTGATTTGCTTGAGCATATCGGGATCGAGGCGGACTTCCGGCCCGTCCACGCCCTTGGCCAGCAGCTCTTGCAGCCGCGCCAGGACCACGTTCAGGGAATAGCCCGACCAGACTTCCGTCACCGGCGGATTGGTCTGGCTGCGGCGCACTTCTTCCTGCTGCGTCCGCTCCCGCTCCTGGTTCAGGGTCGGCAGCTTGTCGCGCTCCCAGAGCCATTGTTCGTAAGTCTTGCGGCGGTTGTCCAGCTGGGCCGCTTTCACTTTTTCCCGCAGCAGGTAGGCGTCTTCCACGTTCTTCAGATACTTGCCCTGCGCGTCGATGACTTCGGCGGTGCCCTTCAGGTAGCCATACGAATCGTAGCCATAAGGCAGGTAGTACGAGTACGGCGAGAAGTAGGGTGAGCCGTACCCGTAATTCGGATAGTAGTA
>JAGVLI010000265.1 GCA_020054355.1 Planctomycetales bacterium
ACAGCGCTCGCCTCCGGCTCGCGGCTTAACCTCCTTACTTGATGACGCCGGTGCGGTTCGTGGGCGAGTTGAGCGGTGGGTACGGGCAGTAAAACGGAAAATACACCACCAGGGCACGCCCCAGCATCAGGCGCTCGGGCACCAGGCCCCACGACCGGCTGTCGGCGCTGGCCGGGCTGTTGTCGCCCAGGCACAGGTAATGCCCCGGATGCACGTACATCAGCATCGGCGTCGGCTTGCGCAGCTCTTCCTGGGCATCCCACTTCAGAGGATCGGTCAGCAGCTCGCCGGACAGCGTCACATCCCCACCCTTGCTCACGCCCGGAGAGTAGGTGGTGTAGTAGGTGTCGCGCCACAGCTTCAGGGCGCCGACGTGGACCACCGCGCCCTTGACGCCGACGCTGACCGGCTGCAGATCGTTGGCGGTCGGCCCTTGTTTCGCCGCTGCCGCGTAGGGTACGCCGTTGCCGAAGATCAATTCCTCGTTGACCCAGAGGATCAGCTGTTCGTCCACGTTGGCGAAGCGCAGCTGGAACTTGCCCGCGCCTTTCACCGCCGTGGCGCGCTTGGCCGCTTCGGCGGTCGGCTCGCCGAGCTTCAAGGGCAGCACCTGCTCGCCGCTGTCGTTGATCCGCACCAGGCTGCATTCCCCTGACTGCAGGTTGAAGCGGGCTTGGAAGCGGTCGAAGCCCTTGGAAAGTTCCAACCGGAGTTCGCCGTCGGCGTTCGCTTGATCGACCTGCGCCTCGCATTCCAGGATCAGGTCGCCGACCCAGTGCAGATCGCTGTTGCCGCGAGTCATGTCGCCCTTGGCGGAGTTGTAGCCCATGAAATCGGTGATGAGCTGCGGCTGCCCGCCGCCCGTCAACTGATGCCGGTAGCGCAGCCATTCCAGCGCGGCTGGCGGCTGGGCCTGGCTGAAGCGCCGGGGATGGATGCCGTCGCCTTTCCAGTTGTTGGCGGCGACCCAGCGCGGCGGATACAGGGTCGTGTCGGCCGGCTGGAAGTCGTTGTCGAAGACGATGCGCCGCAGCGCCGGGATCAGGTCGGGCGTTTTCCGGATGATCTGGAACTGGCCTTGCTGGAACAGCTTTTCCGCTTCGCCGTGCGCCTTGTGCAACTCGTCCGAGTCGCCGCGCCACGGGAAGCCGCCGCCATAGGGCGAACCCCAATAGCGCTTGCCCTCCGGTTCCGGCACCTGGCGCGGCTGGTAATGGACGAAGAGGTTGCCCTGCGCGATGGCGATGGTCTCGCCCGGAAGACCGATCAGCCGCTTGATGTAATTCATCGCCACATGGTTCTTCTGCGGCTCGACCGGGTATTTGAAGACGACCACGTCGTGGCGGTGCGGGCTGCCGATCGGTGTGTCGTACAGCGACTTGAAGACCAGCACCCGGTCGCCGGAGTGCCAGTCGTCGATGGGAATGCGATGGGTGGCGAAATCGATGTCGATCCGGCAGTTCGGACACTCGCATCCCGTGACATCTTCGCGCCGCCGCTCGGATTGCGGATCGACTTGCGAGCTGCAATTCACCGGGAATTCGTACCGACAGTAAGGGCAAGTAATGTACTTCTGGTAGCCCCAGAGGGTCGTGGCCATCGAGCCGGTGGGGATGACGAACGCCTCGGCCACGAAGGTCTTGAGCAGCAGCACCAGGACGACGACGAAGACGATGGTTTCGGCGACTTCGCGGAACACGTCCTTGGATTCGGGCGGCGGCGCTTCGGGCTTCTCGGCCTTGGGCTGCACGGGCAGCGGTTTGGGAGCAGCGCCGTCAACGGCTGGCTGCACCGCGTTTTCCGGCGTCATCCGCCAGGTGTGGACGCCATCGGCTCCGTTGCCCGGCGGCGACACGGTCTCGGTAGGGGTCGGAGAAGGCGTCTCCGTCGGTGTGGCGGGTTGCGACGGTCCCGAAGCGCTATGTTCGTCGGCCATGCACGACTCAATTCTGTATTGGGGTGTCTACCGGCGCGGCAGAGGGAGTCATTCCATTATTCGGCCGGCGCGCGGCTAAATTGCGCCGGTTCAACCCAGCTCTGGCCCTGAGAAGATCATATTCGGAGGAATGCCCCAGTAACAGGGGAAGTCGCCCGCCAACCTGGGAAGCCCAGCTTTTCCGCAGCGCCCGGTCGATGACAATTGTCGGGAGGAGCGCCTCAACGCAGCCAGCCGACGCGCCCCGGCGGAAAGTAGCGAAAGGCCGCCGGGCCGATGATGTGCTTTGCCGGCACCAAGCCCCAGGAGCGGCTGTCGGCGCTGGCCGGGCTGTTATCGCCCAGAAACAGATAGTGGCCCGGATGCACGTACATCAACATCGGCGTCGGTTTGCGCAGTTCTTCCTGAGCGTCCCATTTCGCCGGATCGCTGAGCGCTTCGCCGGTCAGGGATACGTCGCCGCCCCGGCTGAGGCCGGGCGAGTAGGTGGTGTAGTAGGTGTCGCGCCAGAGCTTGATATCCGAAACAGTCGCCGCGACTCCCGAAGCGCCGATGCTCGCCGGCTCCAGGTCGTTGGCCATCGGTCCTTGCGGACCGCTGGCCGCGTACTCGACCCCATCGCCGAAGATCAATTCATCGTTGACCCAGACAATCAATCGCGAATCGACGTTGGCGAAGCGCAGCTGATTCCTGCCCGGCCGCCGCCAGGCGGCGACCCGGCTGTCCAGGGTTTCCGTCTGTTTTTCGGCGGGCCGAAGCCGCACTAACTTGCATTGCCCGCTCGCGAGATCGAAGACCGCCTGATAGCGTTCGTTGCCCTTGCTCAGTTCGAGCCGCAGCTCGCCTTGCGGTTGCTCGCACTCGACCTGGCATTCCAGGATCAGGTCGCCAACCCAGTGGTCGCCGTTGCCCCGCATGAAGCCGCCATTGCCGCTGTTGTAGCCGCTGAAATCCGTGATGAGCTGGCGGGTTTCCGCGGTCGGTGAATGGAAATGCGAGTAGCGGAGCCAGGAAAGGCTGCTGCTCTCCGGCAGGACATAGCTGCCGGTCGGCGTGTTTGCTGGTGCCGGTGGTTCGCCCTGGTTCCCCAGTTTCCACCGCGACCGGGCCATTGCACCGTCCTTGCCGCGATGATTGTTGTCAAAGACCAGCTGCCGCATCGCCAGGATTTGTGCCGGCGACTTGCGGATGATCTGGAACTTCCCATCGGCGAACAGCCGTTCGGCTTCCTCATGCGACTGGCGCTGCTCGTCGGGCTGGCCGCGCCAGGCATAGCCGCTGTAGGGAGAATCGAAGAAACGCTCCGGCGTCGGCACGGTGCGCGGCTGATCGTGGACGTAGAGGTCTCCCTGGGCGATGGCGATGGTCTCGCCCGGCAGCCCGATCAAGCGGCCGGCATAGTTCAGGCGCACGCCATCGCGCTCCGGCTGGACGGGATAGCGAAACACCGCGAGTTGCTGGCGCTGCAGCGGGCCGTAAGCCAATTTGGCACATACGATGCGGTCGCCGCTTGTCAAGACGGGGTCCAGGCGGGACCGCTCGAAGTCAATATCGGCACGGCAATTGGGACAGGTGCAAGCGGTGACTCGCTGGGTCGGCCGGCCTCCGGATGGATCGGCCTCCGAGCTGGCATTGACTGCGAACGTGTGGCCGCACTCCGGACATAGGACCATTTTGTGATAGCCCCAAAGCGTGTCGGCCATCGAGCCGGTCGGGATGACGAAAGCTTCCAGGACCCAGGCTTGCAGGACGAAGAATACAGCGGTTCCGTAACCGGCTTGCAGGACGAAGGCCAGCGCGGCGACGCGCAGCCGCTTTTCGGGTGGAATCGCGAGCTTTGCGCCGACCAGGTAGACGCACCAACTGGCCACCACCATTCCCACCAGCGACAGCCAAGCCCACATCGCGGACTCGGCAGGCAGCACCCGTTGCAGGGCCACCAGCGGCAGATTGAGCAGGAAAATAACGACTGCGGCCAGCAGCGTGCGCTGGAAACGGACATCGGGGATGCGAAACAGGCGTGCCGATCCCCAGAGGATGCCAGCCGCTACGACGAAGTTGACGAAAAAGAGGGCGATCAAGCCGCCCAGGAACCACGGGGCAAAGGTCATGGCTAACTCCTTGTTGGACCGGCCGCGAGCCGGCCGGCGCAACGCTCCGCCTTCATCGGCTTCCAGCACCGCCAGGAAGGCCCTGCGGAATTTCCACCTGGCCGACTGGTTTGCGGGCGCCGAACCAAACCGCCAGCAACAGCACCGGCATCCAGAACAGGGTGTACTTGTCCTTCATCCCGCCGAGCAAGTAATTGACGTGGATGTAAGGGCCGACCAGAAAGATCGCGATGAGAGCCGCTGACCAGGGGCTGGTCTGGGAGTCATGCAGCAGCAGGAACAGCGGGACCAGGAGCAGGCTGAAATCGTAGAGCTGACTGTAGGGGGCGACGAAGAAGGCAGTCACCACGCCCAGGGAAATCACTTCCGCCAGCCCGGAGTCGCGCGCCCCGGCGCGCCACCCCAGCAGCACGACCAGCGGACCAGCCACGGCCAGGTACAACGGCCAGCGGACCTCGGCGGGCAATTGCAGGGCGCGCAGCACC
>JAGVLI010001013.1 GCA_020054355.1 Planctomycetales bacterium
AATCGGGGCAAGTTCAGGCGGTCACGGGCACCGTGGTCGGGCATCGCTGTATTACGAGCGGACACGCCCGCCAGGAACAGATTCGGTGCTGGGTCACGGTAGTTTACATCGCTGCGGATGTCGGACCCGGACATTCCGTCGTTCGCCACGTCAACGACGGCGCGATCAGGACTCCTTCAGAAACAGCGCACAGCCGACACAAGCCGTGCTGAACAAATTGTTTGGGCGCTGTTCCAGCGCCTCCACCGCTGGCGGCTTCGCACCTACCGCTTGCGGTTTAGCAGATATTCACCATCGCCAATCGCGCCGCGATCGTTCAAGACCATTTCGCGGAAGTTTTTCGCGCCGGCTGCCCGGCGCTTGGCATGGCGGTTGCATTCTCACGTCAAATAGTTCACAGACCCAGCCACAACCTCATTGGAAGAAACGGCCATGCGCTTTTTCTGGTTCCTGCTGTTGCTGGCTTTCCTGGCCACGGTCGGGCTGTTTGCCTGGCAGAACGCCGGCGACGTCACTTTGCGGTTCTTCGACTGGCAGCTGACCGCTTCGCTGGCCCTGTTGATCGGGGCCGTATACTTGATCGGCATGTTCAGCGGCTGGTCCGTGCTCGGTATGTTGCGCCGGGCCTCCTACCGCATCGGTGAACGGTAGCCCATCGCTGCCGCCGCAGTCTGAACCACTGTGGGCGGCGAGCAGTCCGCCGCGCAAATCGCCGCAAGCGTTTGCGCAGCCTCTTTCCCTGGCAACCACGTTTTCGCTTGAGGAATTCCCTTCGCCAGGATGGGCCTGGCAAGGTTGATGGATTCCGGATTCCGGTCCACGGGTGGACCGGCAACAAGGAGTAGACTGATGCTGATTCGTCTGTTCGCTCTGCTGGCGGTACTCGCGCTGCTGTCGTTCGTCGGCGCTCCGGCGCTGGCCGCCGATGACGCCACCCACGAAGGCAAGGTCGTCAAGGTCGAAGCGGGCAAGCTGACCATGACCGACAAGGCCGGCAAAGAGTATGCGCACACGATCGGCAAGGACGTCAAGATCACGGTCGATGGCAAGGAAGCCAAGCTCGAAGACCTGAAACCCGGCCAGCAGATCACGGTCACGATGCTGAAGAAGGACGTGACCAAGGTCGAAGCCAAGAAGTAAGGTCGGCGCTATTCATCACCGTGCCGCCGAAGCCCGCGAGCGAACCTCGCGGGCTTCTTTCGTTGGATGAACATCACGGCCGTACTTTGCTTGGACCTGCGCGCGGCGGCATGGTATAGGACATTGGGGCAAACCGTGCCAATTTCAGCGGAGCCGGTCAGCTTGCCTCACGGGAGGATCGCTCATGGCTTTCTGGATCGCCTGGATCGTCAAACCCTTCATCAAGGACCCCGGCCGGCGCACCGTGCGCCGCCGGCGCGTGGAGGAGCCGCCCAATCCCGAGTTGAACTTCACCGACGAACCCGTCTACCCAGCGGCGCAGCCCGCCCCACCAGTCCCGTTCGCGACGCCAGCGGGTGCGAATCCGGCCCTCGATTTCGGCCCGCTGCCGGGCAGCCTGGAACTGTCGCGGAAAGAGCGCTACCGCTCCGCCCGGACGGTGCTGACCTGGTTCTGGCTGGCCATGGGCGTCCTCTTCATCTCGCCCTTTCTGATCGTGCTGCTCGGTTTCGTCGGCGGCTTTTTGGGTGCGTTCTTCGTCGCCGACGTTCCCAAGGCCATGGCCGATTTTGCCGCGGCCGACCGCCAGATGATCAGTCGCTATGAAGTGGTGCGCCAACGGCACGTGAATCGGGAAATCAGCGACGCGCAGCTGGCCGACCTCCTGGAACAGGAGGTACTGCCCGAATGGAGCGCCGCCGCCCAGCGTTTCACCGCGATGCAGCGGGTGCCCGACGGCGACCAACCGCTGGTCGGCGTGTACCACGAGTACATCCGGCTGGAACGGGAAGCGCTCGCAGGTTTCATCCACGCACTGCGCGCCGACGATGACCAGGCGATGGAGCGGGCAATCGAAAAATGGGACGCCTCGGCGAAGCTCGCGAAGTCCATCGACGCCAGCTGGCGGTGACTCACGGCTACTCGTACAGTCCGTCCCTGCTCAGGGCCCAGTCGGACACTGCCACACCACAGTCAATCGCGGCCCCGAATAGCTTCCGCTCCCACTCATCCCGCGGTTCGATGACTGGCACGTTGCGGAGGAACTGGCGCTGCAAGGCGTCCAGCGCCACGACCTCCGGGGTAACTCCGCGCCGCCGTGCTTGTTCGCTGATGGCAGCCTCCAGTTGTGGAGTGAGGTGGATTTCCATCGCTTTACTCCTCGATAAACACCGCAGGGCGCCAACGGCTCGCCACTGCGCGATTACGCTAACCAGCCGCCGCCGGCTGTCCTGCCGTCAGTCCGCATGCAACTCGGCGGACAGCCATTGGTCGAGGCTGAACGGAGACGACGCCGGAAACGTTTCGGAAGGCAATCCCGTTTCGGCCGACGCTCGCTCCACGGCCTGGCGATAGACGGTCTCCAGAACCTTCTCGGCGTGGCGGCGCAGCACGCCCCCGCTCACCAGCCCTACCAGTTCCTGCCGTTGTGCAATGATGGTGCCTCGCCAGCTGGCCGACCGCTGCTCGGCCTGATGCGTCCATTTCAGGACGTGCAGGATCAGGACGATCAGCCGGCTTTCGACCTCGCGCCGATCGCGTCGCGCCATGTCCGTCAGATACTCCGCCAGGTTGGGGTAGTCAACTTCTTCCAGACGGCCTGTCCGGATCAGTTCCGCCATGGTTTCCAGCCACGCCGTCTCGTCTTGTTCGTAGAGCGCGCTGGGGATCAATGCCTGTGCCGTCGTCATCGGTCGGCCCTCGCTCGACGCCGCTGCCTCATGTTGGCCAGTTTAGCAGACTTCCAAGCGGCAGGCGAGCGTCGGGGCGTTAGCCCGACGTGGAGCGGACGGTCAGCACGTCGGGCTGACGCCCCGCCGCCCGCCAAAAATTGCGCCAACACCTCAACACTCGGAGAGTTGTATCTGCTGAGACGGTTCACATGCCGCCACGAACGGCGAACCTGCTGGCAATGCGACGGGAAGGGCGTTACACTGGTGAAGCACGGCACTGCCCCTTATTCTCCTGAAACTGCCTTTCCCTCGGCCTTGCGGAGCGGTCTGGTGAGCTGGACCAACGGCGATTCGTCGCGCCCGAACCTCGATGAGGAAACCGACGCCCTGCGCCGCGCCCGGCTCGGCGACCGGGACTCGTTCGCCCGGCTGGTCGAGCAGTATTTCGACCGCCTGTACCGCTGGCTCTACCGGCTGACGCACAACCAGCACGCCGCCGAGGACCTCGCCCAGGAGACTTTCCTCAAGGCGTTCGCCCACCTGGCGACCTTCCGCCTGGGCAGCAACTTCCAGGCGTGGCTGTACCGGATCGCCTACAATACGTTTTTGAACCAACGGCGCTCCGCTTCCCGCATGACCCGCCAGCCCTTTCCGGAATCCTTGCCGGCGGGCAGCGAAAGTCCGGACGAGGAAGCGGTCAGCCACGAATCCTTGCAGCTGCTGGCCCGTGCCGTCGCCCGGCTGCCCAATGAGTTTCGCGCCGCCTTCCTGCTGCGGGTCGAGGAAGGGCTGTCCTTCCGCGAGATCGCCGATATTCTCGAAACCACGGAACAAACCGCCCGCTGGCGCGTTTATAAAGCAAGACAGAAGCTGCTGAACGTGCTGGCGCCGCAACTGGATCAAGATAAGCCATGAACTGCACCGCCATCAAACGCCGCCTGTTCGCCCTGACCGATCCGGCCGATCCGCCGACCGGCATCCTGGCGCACCTGCGCGAC
>JAGVLI010001062.1 GCA_020054355.1 Planctomycetales bacterium
ACTTCGGCCGGCGTCGGTTCGACGCTCGGCAAGTCGAGCCGTTGCCGGAGGTAGTGCGCCGTGATTCCCGCGACCCGCTCCACGCGGGCCAGTCCGGTCACACCATCGAGGGACTTCAGGGCACGCAGGGCTTCCATCGCCGCCCGGCTCTGGCGCTTGCGGGCGAGCCTGGCGGCATCCGGATAGAGCCGCTTCCAGACTCGGCACCAGGCCAGCGCGATGACCGGCGGCGCCAGCAGGAGCAAGGTCAGCGTCAACGGCGGCGGCAGGCGAAAGACTTCCTCGTGCCGCAGTACATCCGGGCCGTCGGCGATGGTGAAAAACTGTTCCGGGTCCTGGATCGGCTTGGGCGGCGGTGGGGTTTCCGGCGGCAGCGGTTTCACCTGAATATCGATGCCTTCGTGATAGGTCGTCAGGAAATGGCCGCGCGCCGTGGGGTCGCGCTGGGGCCGATACCAGACGAAGGGCAGCGGGGGAATGCGCTCCACCTGGTCGTTGAGCGGCGACAGGCGATAGTCGAATTCCCAGGCGCGCTGATCGGTCAGGGTGCGGTCGGGCTTGCTGCCGGCCGTGCGGGCGATCTTGAAGCGTTCGACGAATTTCGGAATTTCCTCGAGCCGGGGCCGTTCCGGCGGCTGGCGATAGGGGCCTTGGGCGGTGATGCGCACCGTCAATGTCAGCGACTGGCCGACGTACATTTCCGTGCGCGGCGGCGAGATGCGCATGCTCACGTCGAACTTCTTGCCGACGGCTTCCCAGTAGTTATTGGGCCGAGCGACGACGGGGACATTGATCGGGCCGTGCGGCAAGTCCGGGCGCGGCATGGCTGGCGCCGTGGAGCACGGCAAGCAGGTCAACAGGAGGCACCACGGCAGGGAGTTCATGAGAGATTCGTTGTTGCAGTGGGCCAATCGCGAATTCAGCGTCGGGTGGCACGTCCCTCGGTACTCCGAGGGCGTGCCGCCCGACTTGCCAGCTGTCGATGGTGAAGTCGTTTCGGGGTTCCGCACGCCCTCGGAGTACCGAGGGACGTGCCACCCAACCTCGCATGGCACCCAACCCGTAAACACTTCACCCGGCGAATTTCACCAATCGGGCACGCTGCGCGCCGGCGACGGCGCGATCCGCAGCATGTAGTCGGCGCGCTCGCGGCGGATCAGCCGGGCGGCTTCTTCCAGGTTCTTCAGCGCATCTTCCGGCGAGAGCGGCTTCAGTTTGGCGTCGTCCGGCGGCTGATGGATCCGGCCCTGGCCCGGCGCGGTCTTGGGGGTCTCGATCGGTATTTGCTTGCCGTGCTTCTCGTCCACCTTGCCCTTCTTCTCTTCGGGATTGGGCGTCGGCGACGAAGAAGGATCGCTGCCGGGTTCGTTCTTCGGCTGGTCGAGGCCGGTCTTGGGCGGCGGCGGATTGTCCGGCGGCGGATCGGGGTTGTTCGGATTTTCCTGCTGATTCGGGCGGGTCATCCGGGCTTGCAGCCAGAGCAGCTTGGTGAGTTCGAGGTTATGGCGGGCGTTCTCGCGCAGCGGGGCGTCCGCGTTTTCCGAATCGAGGGCGCGTTTGTAACAAGCGATCGCTTCGCGGAAAAGGCCCATTTCGTTGCCGGTCTGGGCGATTTGCAGCAGGCAGTTGCCGAGGTTGTACCAGACGGCCGGCCGCCGGGCCGGGTCGGCTTCGTCGAGACAGCGCAGATAGTGCAGCTGGGCGTCGCGGTACTTGCCCAGGCGATAGAGGGCCGAAGCCTTGTTGAAGGCGACCTGGCCGGGGTTGATGCTCGCTTCCTCGGCCCGACTGTAGAGCTGCACGGCTGCGTCGTATTCCTGGCGGGCGAAGGCGGCGTTGCCCTGGCGCACCAGGTCGTCGGGCGTCAGGTCGGGCGCTGCGCCGAGCAGCAGGGCGAGCGGCACGAGCAAGCAAACTTTCAAGTAATGGCGCATGGCTTCATCCTCGACCGGCCGCAGGCGGAGCGGCAGGTTTCTTGGCAGAGGGATTGCGTCCGCCGATGGTCATTTCCAACGTCAGCAGCAGCAGGGCGGCGGCGAAGAACCAGACGTAGCGCTGTCGATAAACCGGCGGCGCTTCGTCCACTGCTTCGCGCTTCGGGCCGGCCTCGATGGTGCCGCGAAACAGTTCGGTCAGCCGGACCGGCCCGGTGCGCGCCGCGGTGTAAGTACCCTTGGTGCGGCGGGCGATTTCCTCCAGCGGCGCTTCGTGCAATTTACTGCGAACGGTCTTGCCCTGGTGCGTGAGGAAACCTTGCACGCCGCCGGGCACCGGATGGCCCTCGTTCGGATCGCCGATGCCGACCGTGTAGACCGGGATGCCGGCTTCGCGGGCCGCGTCCGCGCCTTCGGCCCATTCCATGTCGGTGGCGGGATCGTCGCCGTCACTGAGCAGCAAGATGTCCTGAATGCCGGTGCCGCGAAAGCGCACGTCGTGGGCTTCGACGGCCAGCAGCAGGCCAGCACCGATGCGCGTGCCGGAAACCGCGTCCGCGCCGCTAGGACGCAGGTCGGGCGGCAGATGGGCAGCACCCAGCTCGCCGACCCGTTCGAGGAAGTGATCGTAATCGTGGGTCAACGGGCAAACGATCTTGGCCCGGCCCGCGAAAGCGACCAGCGCCACGCGATGCCCGCCGCGCTGCTTCAAGTTTTCAATGAATTCCTTGAGTGCCTCCTGCGCCTTTTCCAGCCGGCAGGGCAGCACGTCCTCCACCAGCATGCTACGGCTCAGATCGAGGACGACGACCAGGTCGCGGCCGGGCGCGGTGGCCGTCACCGGCTCTCGGCC
>JAGVLI010001017.1 GCA_020054355.1 Planctomycetales bacterium
GATCGCGGCCCTGCAAGACCGCCACGAGGAAGTCGCCCGCCAAGCCACCCGCGCCCTGACGGAACTCGGCGGCGAACCCGAAGCGCGTTCGTGATGCGACCACCGTGATTCATCGTTTCGCGCGGAACCAGCCTCGTAGGGTCCGCTGTGCGGACCATAACCGCAACAACTTCGGCCGTTCAATGATCGGCCGTGCGGACCAATCGCCGTTATGACCGCCGTCGCTCAATGGTCCGCACAGCGGACCCTACGAGTTTTGCCCGGTCCTCGTCGGTTTCTCCAAGCACACCGCAATTGGCCTCGGTACAATTTCGCCAGCAGTCAGGCCGCTGCCCCGCTTCCCCGCAGGAGACCCTCATGCGTTACCTCTACTTCACCAAAACGCTGCAAACCCTCGACCTGGCCGGCGTCATCGCCTTCCTCAAGGAAGCCGGCCTCGACGGCGCCGACCTCGCGGTGCGCCCCGGCTACCCGGTGACACCGGAGAACGTCGCCACCGAATTGCCGAAGGCCGCCAAGTCCTTTCAGGACGCCGGCCTGACCATCGGCATGGTGACAGCGCCCACGAACTTGAACGACCCCGAAAGCCCAGTGGCCAAGACGCTGTTTGAAGCCTGCGGCAAGGCGAGCGTGCCGGCCATCAAGATCGGTTACTTCACCTACAAGGACAAGATCGACGCCAGCGTCGCCGAAGCGCGCACCCGCCTGGCCGGCTTCGCCAAGCTGTCCGCCAAGACCGGCGTCCGCGCCTGCTATCACACGCATTCGGGCAACTACCTCGGCAACAACTGCGCGGGCCTGCGTCTGCTCCTGCAAGACCTCGACCCGCACCAGGTCGGCGCTTTCGTCGATACCGGGCACACCGCCATCAACGGCGGCCCGTTCCGCATGGAAGTCGATCTAGTGCGGCCCTGGCTGTCGCTGGTGGCGATCAAGGACATGCTCTGGCGCAAGGACAAGGACGCCTGGCAGGCCCACGTCATGCCCGTCGGCGAGGGCATCGTCCGCTGGAACGAGGTGGCCCAGGGCCTGAAGGACGCGAAGTTCAACGGCAGCATCAGCCTGCACGGCGAGTACGAGACGAAGGACCTGGCCGAACGCAAGCAGCTGGCCAAGCAGGAACTGGAAGCGCTCAAGAAACGGTTTGCTTGACAGCACCAATGAAGCGGGGCGCGCCGGATTCCGGGCGCGCCCCGCTTCTGATTTATCGTTTCGCGCGGGACCGTCGCACTCGAACCGATGAATCGAAAAGCTGCCATTCATCGGTTCATTACCGCTGCTGCTTCTTCCAATCTTCCTCCCACTTTTCCGGGTCCCAGTAGTGTTCTTCCTTCGCCTTGAAGATATAGGCATGCATGAAGGAGCGCGGCCGCCGACGTTCCGCGGGCAATTCGTAAGCGGTCTGGTCCAGCTCGAAGGCAAAGCCGAGCGGCATCGGCGACTCGGGAGTAGCTTCCTGCCAGCGCTTCTCGCCGGCGAACCATTCGCCCGTGTAATCGCCCAGCGCTGCCATGTCCCAGCGGGTGAACTTCTTCGCGGCCCGGTCGTAGACGAGGACGCCTTCGATCCGGGCGTCATAGCGCTTCTCGCCTTCCTTCACTTCCTTCGTATGGCCGTTCTTGCCCACCAGGACCACGGCCCCGTGAATCCGCATCCGGATCGTTTGCGGCGAAGCCTCCAGGACCGTGAGCGACAGGTCGCCTTCGCGCACGGAGTTCGCTACCCAGGTACCTTCCACCACCCACAGGGTCTGCGGCACCAGGCCATAGAGCCAGATGCGCTTGGCCAGCTTGGTGGGAACCTTGTTGGTTTGCCCCGGCCGAGGGTCGGCGGGCACCAGCGACTTGCACTCCTCTTCCGTCAGCCAGAGCGAGCTGCGCTGGCCGGCCGGTGCATGAGTCCGCAAGCCGCCGAAATCGTTCCCCTGCGGATGGCGATAGGTGCGTTCCTCGCCGCGACCCAGGGGCCGGTCGTAGATCGTCAGCACCAGCCCGCCGGGCAACGGGGCCGGCTGCGGGATCACCGTTCCGTCGACCGAGGTCGCGCGCCGCTCCGCTTCCGGCAGCTTCGCGTAGGCGTCCAGGACTTCCTGCAGACCTTTGGCCAGCCCGTCCTTGCCCTTGACGGTCCCGGAGAGCAGCCGGCCGGTGGAAGTCATCACCACCAAATTGGTGCCTTGCAGCCAGCCCTTGCCCTCGGTGGGCAACTGCTTGGCGAGGTAGAAGCGGTTCCACGCTTCCTTGTAAACATCGTCTTTCGTGTTGATGTACCAGCCGGGCGCGAAACAGGAGAACTTTTCATTCAGCAGCTTGATCGCTTCGTCGGTGTAGACGGCCGAACCACCTGCCAGGTGGTGAGACGCAGCGCTTCAGCACACACCCAGCGGTTCGTTGTAGCCCGCGCCGCCGGTGTAGCAGATGAGGATCGGCTTGTCCTCGGCGGCGGCTTTCTTGCGGGCCGCCACCACGTCGGTCAGCCATTGCACCTGGAGGTGCCGCCACTCGCTCGCTTGCGGCCGGACCAGGGCATGAAGCTTCGCAAAGCTCTCCGGCGTCAGATCGAGCTTGGTGGTCTGGACGGCCTGCGCTTCCGAGGCCGCCGCTGTCGTGGGCGCAGTCGGCGCGGCAGGTTGGGCGCGCAGGACGGTGAAGCCGACCGTGACGGCCGCGCAGGCAGCCACGGACAGCGCGATGACTTTGCATTTGGCCAGGAACATGGTTCGCAATACTCCTTCGGTGAGGTGGGAAACTTGCGC
>JAGVLI010000944.1 GCA_020054355.1 Planctomycetales bacterium
AGCGCCGTCAGCCAGAGCGCGGTGCGTCGGGCCAGCAGCGCTCGGCCAACCGCCCACCCAATCAGCGCACCGACGCCATGCGCGGTGTTGCCCACGGGCATTTTATCCGTGTAAGTCAGGACGATGCAGATGAAGAACCAGGCCACCCAGATTTGCACGGTCAGCGGCGACATGACTGCGGCGGCGAAATCCTTGTAGTGACGCAGCGCGAAGAAAAGCCCGAAGAGGGCAAACCCGACGCCGGACAGGCCGACACCGGGCGCATCGAACGTAAACTGGGCGGCGGATGAACCGAACGCAAACAACAACAGCAGGGCTGTGTAGCGCACGGACCCAAGCCACTGCTCGAGCAGCGAACCGAGAATCCAGACCCAGTACAGGTTGAAAATCAGGTGCAGGAAGTCGGCATGCAGGAAGCAAGCGGTCAGCAGCCGCCAGAGCTGGCCGTCCCAGATCGCGGTCTTTGGCTGCATTTGTAAATAGTTGATGACCCACTCGACCTCCCGCCAATAGCCCACCGTGGCGACGACGGCGATGCCCATCACGGCAAACGTCACGGGCGTTCCGGATGCGTGCATCGGCCGCGACGGTTCGGGTTCGAGCCGTTCCTGCAATTTCTGGACGCAAGCCCGGCAGCGCAGCTCGTCGGGCGGCCCGTACATTTCGGACCGTTCCGTCTCCTGGCCGCAGTCCACGCAGGGAGGCATGAGAAAGGAATAGCTCCGGGGGGTGTTGAGGCGATACCGCCGCCGGAGTTGTTATAGAGGTGTGAAACCGAACGTCCGTAGGGTCCGCTGTGCGGACCAGTCCCCGGTTGGACTGGTCCGCACAGCGGACCCTGCCAAATCGCCACTGGCGCTACTTGCCCTTCACATTGAAGCACCAGAGCATGTCCTGCTCGCGGAGGTAGAGCTTGCCATCGACGACCACCGGATGCGGCCAGCTCGGTCCCTTGGTGTTCTGAATCTTGAAGGAGCCGGTTTCGCGGTAGCCGTTGGGCGATGCTTCGACCAGGGCGACGATGCCGTTCTGATACCGGCAATAGAGGAAGCCATCGGCGTAGGCGATCGACATCGAGCCGCTGCCCTTGCTCTGCTTCTTCCAGCTGGCGACCGTCTTGCCGGTCATGAAATCGGCGCACCAGGGGTTGCCGCTGTCGTCCTTGTCGCCGTAGATGTGTTTGCCGATCAGCACCACGCCGCCGTGCCGGTTCTTCAGCTCGCCGCTGTAGTAAACTTCCGTCGCCTTGACGCTGCCGTCGCTGCCGGCCGCCAGCTTGAGCAGCGCCCCGCCTTTGCCGTAGCCTGCCGCCACGAACACCAGATCGCCCTTGACGAGCGGCGTCGGCACGTTGGCCGTGTTGTCGCCGAGCTTGGTGTAGTTCCAGAGCAGCTTGCCGTCCTTGGCCGCCACGCCGACCACGTTATACTGCAGCAGCTGGACGTAGTGGCGGATGCCGCCAACCTCGGCGATGGCCATGGACGCATACTCGGCCCGTTCCTTGGGGATGCCGCACTTCCAAATCACCTCGCCGCTTTTCTTGTTCAGGGCCACGATGGTCGCATCCTTGCCGCCGGGCGTGCAGAGCAGCTTTTCCCCGTCGATCAGCGGCGATTCGCTGTAGCCCCAGCCGCCGACGCTGCCGCCGAAGTCCTTGCGGAAATCCTTGCGCCAGACTTCCTTGCCGTCGGCCGCTTGCAGGCAGACCAGTTCGCCGCCTTGGCCGAGGGCGTAGACGAGTTCCTCGTCCACCGTGGGCGTGCAGCGCGTGCCTTTGTAACCGCCCGGCGCTCCCGACCTGCCGACCTTCGCTTCCCAGAGTTTCTTGCCGGTCGCCCGCTCCAGGGCGAAGGTGAAGGAACTGTCGCCGACGTCGCCCATGGTAAAGACCTTGTCGCCGAACACGGACACGCTGGAGAAGCCTTCGCCGATGCCCTTGGCCGCTTCCTTCCAGAACATCGCCGGGCCAGTCGGCGGCCACGTCTTCAGCAGGCCCTTCTCCGTGGACAGCCCATCCCGGTTGACGCCGCGAAAAGTGGGCCAGTCCTTGGAGGCGGCTTTAACCTGCCAGACCTGTCCCGGCTCGCCGTCATTCGGCGCATCGTCCTGCGAGGAAGCGCTGCAGGCCCAGCAAAAGGGCAGGCAGCAATACACGGCCAACGGCAGCCAGCGATTCATGAAGGGTCTCCTTCGGCAACGCCCCGGAGCGCAGGGGAGGGGTATGAGTGCGAAACGGTCTGCTTCAATGAATATAGATCAGAAAAAGCGTTCCGCAAGAACGGAGTGGCGGCAGGGAGGTGATTCTGGCGAGCGGCGGGCGTCAGCCGACTGTTGACGCCGATCAGCCCACTCACGAGCCCGACGCGCGAGCAAGGGCCCTACGGATGCCTTGCTTGCGCGTCGGGCTCCAGGCAAACATTTTCTTACCCGCGTGGCAGGTAGCTCACCAGCGGTTCCAGGGAGTCCGCCAGCCGCTCGCAAGGCACGTCGTACA
This sequence comes from Planctomycetales bacterium, assembly GCA_020054355.1. Classification (GTDB taxonomy): domain Bacteria; phylum Planctomycetota; class Planctomycetia; order Gemmatales; family Gemmataceae; genus JAGVLI01. The sequence continues at coordinate 2,495 of JAGVLI010000944.1, forward strand.
TGACATCCGTGGCCACGACCGGCGTTGGCCCCGACTTGCCGTTGACGCTGATGTGGACGGCATCGACCACCTGGCCGTTGACCCGCGACCGGCAGCCTTGCAAGCCGATGGTCGCCACCTGATGCATGCCGCAACCGGCCGGGCAGCCCGACCAGTGGATGGTCAGCGGCTGCAGCTTGCGGCCGGTGGTGCGCTTCTCCAGCTCGCGCGCGGCTTCGATGGCATACTTCTTCGTGTCGATGAGCGCCATGTGGCAATAGTCGTTGCCGGTGCAGGAAACCAGCCCGCGCATGATCGGCGAGGGATCGAAAGGCAGTTCCTGAAACAGCGGCTCGTCGGACAGGGCGCCGATGCGCGGTTCCGGAATGTTCGGCACGATCAAGTTCTGAGCGACCGTGATGCGAATTTCGCCATTGCCGTAGCGTTCGGCCAAATCGGCAACGCCGCGCAGCTGGGCCGTGGTGACTCGGCCGACCGGCGCCAGCATGCCGACATGGTACAGCGGTGGGCCGGTGTCAAGCGGGCTGTGTTTCTGCGGATGAATGCCGAGATGATCGGCGTGGTGGTTCTTGCGCAGATCGGTGCCGGCCCTGAGCAACGGCTGGCCCCAGCGCCTGGCTAACTCGTTCCGGAACCAAGTGACGCCGCGATCCTCCACCAGAAACGCCAGGCGGGCGCGGGTGCGACTGGCGCGGGAGCCGTGATCGCGGAAGATGCGGGTAATCTCCGCACAGAGCCGAGCGGCTTCCGCCGGGGCCGTGAAGACGTCGAGCGGCGACGCCGGCCGATAGCCGCCGGAACCTTGCTTGCCGCCGACCAGGACATTGAAGCCGTTGACCTGTTGCCCGTCCAGCTCGCGGTAGGCCGGCACCAGGGCCACGTCCTGCGTCTCGGTATGGCAGCAGTTTTCGAGACAGCCGGTGATCGTGACGTTGAACTTGCGCTGCAGGTTGCTGAATTCCTTGCTTCCGAGGATCAGCTGGTTGTATTCGCGAATCACCGGCGAGGCGTCGAGCAATTCGTGCGGCGTCAGCCCACCCAGCGGACAGCCGCACACGCCGCGCACGTTGTCCATGCCGGTCTGCCTGCTGTGCAGACCGACTTCCTCCAGCCGCCGCCAGATGTCCGGCACGTCGGCCAGGGTAAACCAGCGCAGCTGAATCTGCTGCCGGGTGGTCAAGTCGCAGAAGCCCTTGCCGTACTGATCCGAAAGATCGGCAATAACCCGGAATTGCCGGGCGCTGGTCTGGCCCGCTTCGAGGCGGAGGCGCAGCATGAAGTTGCCGGGCGTCGGCACGCGGTAGAACAGGCCGTACCATTTGGCGCGTTGCTTGTCGTTCTCGGTCATTTCCCGCCAGTTGTCGTTTTCGGTCAGGCGCAGCAAGTCGGGCAGCGCGTCGAGTCCGTCCTTCTGCTCCTTCATGATCTCGACCTTGTTCTTGGCCTTAGCGGAGGGCTGACACCCCCCGCTCGCCTGAGCGTGCCCGCCGATCAACTGCTGCAAGAGCGGCTGGCAAGTGCCGCAACCGGTGCCGGCGCGCGTCGCCTGGCCAAGCGCTTCCACGCTGCTTTTGCCCTCCTGAATCGCCGCGACGATCTTTCCCTTGCATACCGTGTTGCAGTTGCAGATTTGCGTGTCGTCCGGCAAGGCCAGCAAATCCGCGCCGCCACCCTGGGCCAGCAGTGCGTCCCGATCCGACCCGGTGAGCAGTTCGAGGACGGGTCCGGTCAAGGGTTCCTCGTTCTTGAACAGGCGCTGGAACTGGCCGCCGGTATCGGGTACGCCGAGCAAGATCGCCCCAACCAGGCGATTGTTCTGGATGACCACCTTCTTGTACACGCCGCGCGCCGGTTCGAAATGGCTGACCACTTCGCAGTCGCGCGTCTGGTGGACTTCACCCATCACGGTCAGATCGACGCCCAGGACCTTGAGACTGGTGGCCAGGCGCGAACCGCCATACTCCGCATTCGGCTTCACGCCGGTCAGCAGGTCCGCCAGTACGCGGGCCTGTTCGTAGACCGGATCGACCAGGCCGAAGAGCTTGCCGCGATGCTGCACGCATTCGCCGAGGGCGAAGATGGCGGGATCGTCGGTGCCCAGCCGATCGTTCACGATGATCGCCTTGTCCACACCCAGGCCCGCGGATTTCGCCGGTTCGAGATTGGGCCGGATGCCGCACGAAATCACCACTAATTCGGTCGCGAGTTCACTGCCGTCCTGGAAGCGCACGCTGGTGACGCCGCGCTCGTCACCCAGGATGGCAGCGGTCTGCGTCCGCAGCCGGCAGCGCAGTCCCAGCCCTTCGAGCTTGCGCTGCAGCAGTTCGCCGCCCGTGGCGTCGAGTTGTTGAGGCATCAGGTGCGGCGCAGCTTCGACGACGGTGACATCCAGCCCGTGGCTGAGCAGGCCGCGCGCCGCTTCCAGCCCGAGCAGACCGCCGCCAATGACCACCGCCCGCTCGCAGTGTCGGGCTTTCTCGGCAATCGCACCGCAATCCTCCAGGGTGCGAAAGACGAAGACGCCCGGGCGCTCGCTGCCCGGAATCGGCGGCACGAACGGCCGCGAGCCGGTCGCCAGGACGAGGTAGTCATAAGGTTCGACCACCTTGCCGCCCGCCCCGCTGACGGTTTGCGCTTCCCGGTCGATCCGCTCGGCCTTGATGCCGGCATGGACCTTGATACCCCGGCTTTCGTACCATTCCAGCGGATTGAGCCAGAGCCGTTCCGCATCCCGAGCGCGTCCCAGCACGCTCGACAGGAGGATGCGGTTGTAGGTGCCGTGCGGCTCCGCGCCGAACATCCGGATCGTGAAGCGATCCGGAGCGCGGGCCAGCACTTCCTCGACCACCTTCGCGCCCGCCATGCCAGTGCCGATGACGACGAGAGCAGGGCGCGGTTGCGCTGCAATCATGAGCCGGCCTCCTCGATGCTCAGGCTGGTGGCGGCCGGTTCCAGAGGTGTGCCAGCTGGTCCTTCAGCGGTCGCTGCCAGCCCGCCTTGCCCGACGAACGTGCTTTCCCAGGCCCGGCTGACATGCAAGAGCGCCGCGGCACAACCGATGCTGCACAGCCCGAAAATGAAGAAGCCCCCGGCGAACGTGCCGCTGAAGTGCCGGAGCGTGCCCAGCAGGTTCGGCAGAAAGAAGCCGCCGATGCCGCCCGCCGCGCCGACGATGCCGGTCAGGACGCCGATTTCCTTGGGAAACCGTTGCGGCACCAGCTGAAAGATCGAGCCATTGCCCATGCCGAGCATGCTCATGCCCAGGAAGAGCAGCAGGGTGGCCGGCAGCAACGGCGGCAGTCCGGCGAGGCCGAGCATGGTCACGCCGACGCCGAGATAGAGCAGGGTCAGCATGCGGATGCCGCCCAGGCGGTCCGCCAGGTAGCCGCCCACCGGCCGCAGGAACGAACCGGCGATGACGCAGAGGGTGGCGAAGTTCCCTGCCACCACCGCATCCAGCTCGTACTGAATCTTGAAGAAGCTGTTGAGGAAGCTGGCCAGGCCCACAAAGCCGCCGAACGTGACCGAATAGAACAGGCAGAACCACCAGGTATCCGCCAGCTTCAGGACCGAAGCGTAATCCCGCAGGGACTTCGCCGCCGGCTGATTCGGGCTGTCCTTGGCGAACACGACGAAGACCACCAGCGTCAGCAGGATGGGAATCAAAGCCAGGGCGAACACCCCCTGCCAGCCGACCGAGAGCGCCAGGCGCGGGCCGAAAAACGTGGCCAGTGCCGTACCGCTGTTGCCGGCCCCGGCAATGCCCATCGCCAGACCTTGATACTGCGGCGGATACCAGCGGCTGGCC
>JAGVLI010001005.1 GCA_020054355.1 Planctomycetales bacterium
CGCAGCCACCCTCAAGCTGCCCGTGGTCGCCAGCCATGCCGTGCAATTCACGGCGCCCGACGACTACGAGGCGCACGAGGCGCGCGTGTGCATCTCGGAAGGCGAGATCCTGGCCAACCCGCGCCGGGTGCGCAAGTTCACGCGCGAGCAGTACTTCAAGAGCAGCGCCGAGATGGAGGCGCTGTTCGCCGACGTTCCTTCGGCGGTCACCAACACGCTGGAAGTGGCCAAGCGCTGCAACCTGGTGCTGGAACTGGGCAAGCCGCGGCTGCCGAATTTCCCGACGCCGGGGAACATGCCGATCGAGGAGTACTTCCGAAAGGCGTCTCACGAGGGATTGCAGGACAGGCTCCTGCAGCTGTACCCGGACCCCGCCGTGCGCGAGAAGGAAGCCCCGCGTTACCTGGAGCGCCTGGAGTTCGAGATCGGGACCATCCTGAAGATGGGGTTCCCCGGCTACTTCCTCATCGTCGGCGACTTCATCAACTGGGCGAAAAACAACGGCTGTCCGGTCGGGCCGGGGCGCGGATCAGGAGCCGGGTCGCTGGTCGCCTATTCACTCAAGATCACTGACCTCGATCCGCTGCAATACAACCTGCTGTTCGAACGCTTCCTGAACCCCGAGCGGGTGTCGATGCCGGACTTCGACATCGACTTCTGCCAGGCCAACCGCGACCGGGTCATCGAGTACGTGAAGGACAAGTACGGGCGCGATGCGGTCAGCCAGATCGCGACCTTCGGCACCATGGCCGCCCGGGCCGCCATCCGCGATGTGGGGCGGGTGCTCGACATGAGCTACACCTTCTGCGACGGCATCAGCAAGCTGATCCCGAACAAGCCCGGCCAGCACATCACCATCGCCGACGCCATCCAGCAGGAGCCGCTGCTGGCCGAGCGGCTGGAGAAGGAAGACGAGGTCAAGACGCTGGTGCAGTTCGCGCAGAAGCTGGAGGGCATGGCCCGCAACGTCGGCATGCACGCCGGGGGCGTGCTCATCGCGCCGGGCAAGCTGACGGACTTCACGCCGCTGTACCAGCAACCGGGCAGCGAGTCGGCGGTCAGCCAGTACGACAAGGACGACGTCGAGGCCGCCGGCCTGGTGAAGTTCGACTTCCTGGGCCTGGCCACGCTCACCATCCTCGAGATCGCCAAGGACCAGGTCCGGGCGCGCCACAAGGGCCAGGAAGGCTTCGCGTTCGAGAACGTGCCGCTGGGCGATGCTGCGACCTACAAGCTCTTCGCCGACGGCAAGACCGAGGCCGTGTTCCAGTTCGAATCGCGCGGCATGCAGGGGATGCTGCGGGATGCCCGGCCCACGCGGCTGGAAGACCTGATCGCCCTGAACGCGCTGTACCGGCCGGGTCCGATGGACCTGATCCCCAGCTTCGTGGCGCGCAAGCACGGTCGCGAGGAAGTGGAGTATCCGCATCCGCTCGTGGCCGACATGCTCTCGGAGACCTACGGGATCATGGTCTACCAGGAGCAGGTGATGCAGACCGCGCAGATCCTGGGCGGCTACACGCTCGGCGGCGCAGACCTGCTGCGCCGGGCCATGGGCAAGAAGAAGGCCGAGGAGATGGCCCAGCACCGGGAGATCTTCCGGGATGGCGCCGCGAAGAACGGCATCGGGCAGGAGAAGGCCGACGAGATCTTCGACCTGATGGAGAAGTTCGCCGGCTACGGCTTCAACAAGTCGCATGCCGCCGCCTACTCGCTGCTCGCGTACCACACCGGCTGGCTGAAGGTGCACTACACGGCCGAGTTCTTCTGCGCGAACATGACCGTGGAAATGGACAACACCGACAAGCTGAAGGTGCTGTTCGAGGATGCGGTGAAGAACTTCGGGCTGACCTTCGAGCCACCGGACGTCAATCGCGGCACCTACCGCTTCGAGCCGGTCTCCGACAAGGTCATCCGCTATGGCCTGGGCGCAGTGAAGGGGACGGGTCAGCATGCGATCGAAGCCATCGTGCGCGCGCGCGACGAGGCCGGTCCGTTCACCAGCCTCTTCGATTTCTGCTGCCGGGTCGACCGCAGCCGCATCAACAAGCGGACGGTGGAGGCGCTGGTCAAGGCGGGCGCATTCGACGCCATGCAGCGCAACCGTGCGTCGCTCGTGGCGTCGATCGACCGCGCATTCGATTTCGCGGCGACCAGGGAGGCCAACGCCGACCAGGGCGGCTTGTTCGACATGGGCGACTCGCACGCCGCCAGCACGCAGGAGCCCGCCCTGGTCGAGGCGATGCCCTGGGGCGTGAAGGAGCGCCTGACGCTGGAGAAGACCGCGATCGGCTTCTACTTGTCCGGGCACCTGTTCGACGAGGTCGCGCTGGAGGTTCGGCGCTTCGTGCGCACGCCCATCGGCGACCTGCTGGACAGCCGCGAGCCGCAGCTGCTGGCCGGCATCGTCAGTGACCTGCGGGTGATCAACGGCCAGCGCGGCAAGCTTGCCTTGTTCCGCCTGGACGACAAGACGGGCGTCCTGGAGGCGACGGCAGACGAGTCGGTCCTCAACGCAGCCCGTAACCTGCTCAAGGACGACGAGCTCGTCATCGTTCAGGCAAAGCTCCAGCCGGACCGGTTCTCGGGCGGCTTCCGTCTGTCGGTGCAGCAGGTCTGGGACCTGGCAACGGCGCGCTGCCGGTTCGGCAAGTTCCTGCGCGTTGCCGTCAACGGCAAGGAGCCGGACGTGCAGCGGCTGGTGCGCGAATTCCCCGCAAGGCGCGAGGTGACGGAGCAGGGCGAGCTGGTGCGCGGCCTGCCGGTGCGGCTGGAGATCGGAAGAG
>JAGVLI010000941.1 GCA_020054355.1 Planctomycetales bacterium
AGCGCCAGCGCCAGGAGCGCCAAGCTGGTTGCCTCCAGCTGCGGCGACTGGCCGGCCGTATAGCCCCAGCCGCCCTCCGGATGCGCCATGCCGGCCAAGGTGTCCAGGGTGTTTTGCGATTCTTGCATGGCTGACTCGCGAAAAGTGGGCGAGGTGGTGGTGTTGCCGACGAAGCGTCGCGGCTTCTACGATCAGTGTAGTACACGAATCCGGGCCAGGACTGGCCGTGTTCCGCCCCATGTTATACCGCACGTGGCCCGCAATGAGACTTCCGAGCCGCGCACGAAATGAGATTTCCGAGCCGCGCACGAAGTAAGCGGGGCGGCCTGCCGCTTACTTCGTGCGCGGCTCGGCGCATGTCTTAATGGCTGAAGAAACTCGCGCAGCGCCCGACGCCGGCAGGCGAACGCCAGCCGTGGCATTCCCCATGGACCAAGGAGCAAACGCCGCCGAGGAATGGAGTTCCTCGGCGGCGTTTGCTGTTGCGGACCAACGAAAAAAGGCGACCCTCCCGGGGGGGAAGGAGGGTCGCCTGGAGACGGGGATGCGGCAGGGCGTGGCGAACGGGAACGAGAAGGGAGTACCTTGTCGCGGCTGCCAGGGCCAGCACCCGGCCAGGGGGGATGGCCGGGCAGGCTCCGGATCGAACCGTTCCGTGGGCCGTCGCGGGGGACGACGGCCCACGGCGGTGTTCCGAGGTGCCGTAGACGCTGGAGGAGAAAAGCAAAGCCGGTGCCAATTCGGTGCGAGCGGTCGGCGAACTTGTTCGTAACCGGCTGGTGAATCAAGGAGTTCCAAAAATAACGGCGTGTCCCGCGCTGGAGCTTCGACTGTCATTTCCGCCGATTTCGGGCTTCTTGTTTGTAATTTCGGGCATGCTCTTGTAAGACATTTTTTCAAAACCCCTCGACCCGGCTTCCGGAGTCTTCCCTCATGTTGCACGACAGCCTGGCTCAGCAACTGTACGCCGAAATCTGCAAGATCACCCTGATCGACCCGCATTCCCACATCAACCCCCATGCCGCCGCCGCCAAGAGTCTCGACGACATCCTCGGCTACCACTATTACACCGAACTGGCCCATTCCGCCGGCATGGACCAAACTCCCTTGGCCAAGGAAGTCGAACCTCGCCAGCGAGTGAAGGCCATCCTGTCCCACATGGGCCGGATCGACAATACCGTGCAATATTCCTGGTTTCTGGAGATCGCCCGGACGTTTCTCGGCTACCAGGGCGAACGGCTGACGGCCCGGGATTGCGACTGGCTCTGCGACGCCGCCGACAAGCTCATGGCCCAGCCCGACTGGGAAGACCAGGTGCTGAAGAAGTCGAACATCGAGAAGGTCTTCCTGACCAACGAATTCGACGACCCCCTGGAGGGTTTCGACACGAAGCGCTATGTGCCCTGCCTGCGCACCGACGATCTGGTGTTCAAGCTGCACGAACCGGCCGTTCGGCAGCGGCTGGCCAAGGCAACCGGAACGGAAGTAGTTGGTGAAGCTCTGCCCAAACTTTTTCAGCATTTTGCGAGCAAAGGCGCGCGGGCCTGCGCCATCTCGCTGCCGCCGGATTTCAGCCCATCCTTGGGAAATGTCAAGGATGGCCCGACTGCGGTCTTCTGGACCTTGGCCGAGCACTGTCGCGAGTTCAAGCTCCCGTTCGACCTGATGATCGGCGTCAACCGGCGGGTCTACGAGAAGGGCGTCTACCAGGGCCAGGACCTGTTCGACCAGCGGACCTCGCTGATTCAGTACCAGGAGCTATTCAACGCCTTTCCGGACGTGAAATTCTGCATCTCCGTCCTGTCGAGCGCTCAGAACCAGGAACTGGTGAGCTACGCCTGGATCTTCCCCAACGTTTTCACCAGCGGCCACTGGTGGTACTCGAACATTCCGGTGTACATCCAGAACGACCTGCGCGGCCGGTTGCAGGCGGTGCCCAAGACCAAGCAGATTGGCTACTACAGCGACATGTACAAGCTGGAATTCGGCTTGCCCAAGTTCAACATGTATCGCCGCATCCTGGCCCAGGTGCTGACGGACGACTTCGTGCGGACCAAGACCTACACCGAAACCGAAGCCCTGCAACTCGCCAAGCTGCTGTTGCGGGGCAATGTCGAGCGCATCTTCGGCATCCAGTGACAGCTGAGGTCCGCTGCCACGGGTCGCACCGACGGCGCGCCGGTCGAGGACTTCGCGCCTGCGGAAGATTTCTCCTGCCCGCCCTGAATTCCGCCCTGAATCATGATCCGGGAATGACTGTCTGATCGTGGACTTCTGGCTCGTGGGTCACGATTCCAATCGTGACAGACAGTGGAGTTGTCACGATTGGAATCGTAACCCACGGGCAAAGAGCGTCCGGCAGCAGCCCTCCGACCAAACCAGACAGCCCATGCCGGATCGTGTATGAGACGTCCGCCGCGCCGCGCTTCATCCGCCGCGCCGCGCACGAAGTAAGCGGCAGGGCGTCCGCTTACTTCGTGCGCGGCGCGGAAGTCTCGTTTCGGGCCGCGTGCCGTATAGTATTCGAGTTGGGAAAAGCGGAGCGGCCGACTGTAATCCTTTGCTCTCAGCGAAATGCAGTGGTAAGCTAGTATGGCTTTAGTGGCCACGCGGGAGAATTTGGTTGCACGAAGAGACAACGTCCCAGCATGGGATCGAGCGTTCCGCCCTAGTTTGGCAGGACCCGCGCGGCCGCCATTCGGCGGTCCGGGCGCCGTGCTGCAAGCCGTCACTTTGCTGCATTCCGCGCACGAATCTTGGCTGAGGTACGTTGCCTCATGCATCCTGGACCGATGTCCTCTGGCCGGCGCACGGTGTCGTCCGAGACGATTGCCGTCCGCACCATCGTGCTGCTGCTGCCGGCGGCACTGCTGCTGGTCGGCAGTTTCCGGACGGAGGGCGACCTGCAGCGCACTTTTTGGTTCGGCGCGTTGCTTCAGGTCCTGGTCTTTTCGTTCTTGCTCATTACTCAGCGCGCCTGGCATCAGCCGCTCGGCACCGCCGCCACCTTCCTCTACCTGATGGGCATCGGCTGGCTCTGGCTAAGCCGGAGCATCAGCGACGACTGGTATTCCCATGTCTCGCGGTTTCTGCTGCTCATCGTGCCCTTGAGCATTTTCGCCCTGCAAACCCTGGTCGATTCCGGCGCCGTGGCTTCCCGGCGCGCGAATTTGCTCGCCCATCGCATCTCGACCCGGAAGGACTGGCCCGCCGATCTAGCCGACGTGAAAAGTGTTGCCGAGGTCAAGGCGTTCCGCGACGCCGTGGCCATCGACGCTTCGCCAGCCTTGCGCTTGCTGGAGCATCCCCGGCCTCAAGTGCGATTGGCGGCGCTGACCGCCCTGGAATTCCGTCAGGACTGGAACAAGGGCCAGCCGGAAGTCGTCCTGGAGTTCGCCAAGCAAGCGCCGGAGCCGTTGCTTCGAGCGGCGGCGATGATGGCGCTGGCCAACCTCGAAGATCGCATGCTGGTCGAGCAGACTGCCGAGTTCCTGAGCGACCCGGCCAAGGAAGTCCGTCGAGCCGCGGCGGATGCACTGCTCTGGAACTGCGAGGAGCGCTGGCCCTGGATCCGCCATGCCGTCCGCACCGCCCTGGCCGATGCCAGCCAGGCCAACGACGGCCCGCTTTTGACTGACGGTCCGGAACTCAGTCCGGAAGCCGTGGCCGATTTACTCGGCTGGGCAGGTGAAAAAGGGTCGGTGGCGGGGCGCGCCGCGCAGACTCTCGGAGCCTACTACCAGCGCGTCTTGACCACCCAGGCCGACGATCCGATCCTGGTCAAGGCCCTGAAGCAGCAGTTGACCGACGTGCAAGCCGCGCCGGCCTTGCGTCTGGAGTTGGCCCAGGTATTGAAGGCCATCGGTGAGCTGGAGCCCGCGCTGGAGGAACGCCTGCTCGATCCGGGCAACCCCGCCTCCCTGCGCCTGCTGGCGGCCGAAGGACTCCTGGCCGTCAGCAAGC
>JAGVLI010000241.1 GCA_020054355.1 Planctomycetales bacterium
AGGAACAGGCCGGTGCTGGGTCAACAAGGTGTACATCGCTGCGGATGTCGGACCCGGACATTCCGTCGTTCGCCACGTCAACGACGGCGCGACAAGGACTTTCTGAAGTAACGGCGCACGGCCGACACAAGCCGTGCTGAACAGGTTGTGTGGGCATCGTTCCCATGCCCGCTTGCGGTTTAGCACGCTGCGGCTGCGCCGCGAGCGGCATACCAAATCTTCCTCCACCATCGCCAATCGCGGTGCGATTGTTCAAGACCAGTTGGACAATTTTTTCGGCGGGAGCGTTTCATGGAGCGACCGGCGCTCGCTTCAGCAGGGCGCGGGCCTTGGCCTGCAGAATGGCGATGAAATCGATGAAGTAAACGTAGGTCTCGTACTCGCTCCGTTCCACGTCCGTCAGCCTCCCCTCATTGCACTTGCGCGCCAGCTGGTCGATCCGGGCCTGGACCTTGCGATCGAATTGCAGCTTGACGAGTTCGCGGGCCACGGCGGGAGTAAGAATCCGGCCAACAGGTTCGAGCAGGCGGTCCAGAACGGGTGCATCGAGAGTTTTCATCGTGCCATGCTGCCGGAATCGCGATTTCCGAGGGGAGCGGCAGGCCGAGAGCGTTTGCGATACGTCCTTCCGGCGACCGACGGCTCTGACGAAATCCCGCTCGCGGCCCCAGCTTTAGCTGACCGTGCCGAGCAGGTAAAGGACAATCTCCTTGGTGCGCTCGCGCTGAAGGATTTGCTCGATCGCGGCCCGTAACTGTTGCTCGTCGTGAATGTCGGGGTAAAGTTCTCCTTCCGGGGTCGTGACGGTGGCTGGCCAGGGACCGGGTACGGGCGTGCTTACCTGAAATAGGAGATGGGTATACGCCGTCTTCGGAACCCGCAGGTAACAGTTGTGCCGGACCTGCTTGACGGTGCCGGACACTCCGAGCGTGTCCACGTAGAACAGGATGGCCCCGCTCGTTTGGGTGGCTATGTCGCCGGCGGCTTCGTGCAGCATTTCCCGAAGCCCGCGGGGGGGAGAGATGGTTGCGAAATTGGGCCAAAGGCTATTCGACATCGCACCGCCCTCGCAATCAAAGGTTCCAGTGGAACACGACCGGCAGGTGGTCGGAAGCGGTCTGCCGATCGGGCAACCCATCCGCATCGAGCAAGCCAATATGGCCCACTTGGGTCACAATGCGGAGTTGGTCCTCCGGGAAGCGCGCCGATTCTTCGGGGCGCAGCACCACCTGGTCGAGCATGTGCCAGCCCAACTCGCGGACATTCCGCCCAAGCCAGTAGTGGGTGGAAGCACCGGCATCCGGGTGCAGCTGCTGACCGTATGCTCGCCACATGGGATTATAAAAGAAATCGGCCGCCGCTGCCACGCCCGCAACTCTCCGGGTGCTTTGAGTAGCTACCGACCGCAAGCCGATGGCGTGCAGACCGTCCGCGTCGGTCATGGCAGACTCGAACGGCTGCGCGTTGAAATCTCCGGCGATGATGCTGCGGCGATGGTGGCGAGCCATTTCACAGCGTCGGATTGCGTCAGCAACTCGGCGGAAGAACATCCGCCGCGTGCTATTGTCGCAATTGCGGCGGTCAAAGCCGTGAAGCAGCGCAATCAAGCCTTCTTGCCCCGACGGCGGCGTCCACATCCACAGAGCAGCCCTCGTTCCCAGACGATACCGCAACCGATTCAAGCTGTGGCTCGCGCGAACGAAAACGCCGAATCGATCCGGCGAAGGCGTCTTGAACAGCCCATCCTGTAGCAGCAGCCCCGAAAGTTGGCTGACTCCAAAAGCGTATTCGACCAGCAAGACGATATCGATTTGGTGTTGGCGGACGAGATTCTGCACCAGCCCATCCAGCGGTCTGCCATCGACGTTCCAGAGGAGAAAGGCTGCCATGCGCTACTCATCTTTGTTGGGTGGAGGGATGCGTTCGACGTCATTCAGCTCGGCCTGCGGAGGTTGGTCTGGATCGGTGTCTTGTCCGGCGGCCAAATCTGCTGGTTGCCTGTGGTCGTTGAATTCTCGATGAGGTTGACCAAACGATTATCCCCAGCCTTGCGGCGATTGCAACCCAGCACGATGAAGCCGATGGTGTCCGTTTGCCGGCCACTCCCGGCCATGCTAAATGTAACTGTGTCTTCATCCCTCCCTGCTTCCCTCCCGAGGTGCCTCCCATGCTCGACCATCCCGAAGGTTCGCTCGACCGCCGGACGCTGCTCGCCAGTCTCGGCGCTGCCACCGCATCGGTGACGCTGCTCGCCGATGCCGTCGCGGAACAGAACAACCCCGCCGCCCAGGTCGCCGACCGCTCTTCCACCATCCGCATCAAGAGTTTGCAAGCCACCCCGGCGGGGCCGAAGGTCTACATCAAGATCGAGACCAATCATGGCATCACCGGCTGGGGCGAGATCGATCAGCTCGAACCGAACACCGCCACGGCCCTGGTCCGCTCGCTCTTCGAGCTGCTCGACGGCGAGAACCCCACGCGCATCGAGCACCTCTGGCAAAAGGTGTTTCGTTCCCATCGCGACATGCGCGGCGGGCCGTTCATGGTCCATACCCTGGCCGGCATCGACATGGCCCTCTGGGACATCGCCGGCAAGCTCTGGAACACGCCGGTCTACCGCCTGCTGGGCGGGCCGACGCGCGACAGGATTCGCGTCTACCCTTCCGCCAAGGCGACCAAGACCGGCGCTGGCCCGCTGCCCTTCTGCGGCACGCCCAAGGAGATCGAACGGCACGTCCAGCTGATCCAGCAGGCGCGCAAGCAGGTCGGCCCGGACGGCGCGGTCATGTTCGACGCCCATTGCGCCTTGCCGCCGCCCTTCCTCATTCAGCTGGCGTCCCTGATCGCGCCCAGCGAGATCATGTTCATCGAGGAGCCGGCCGTGCCGGGCAACATCGAAGTCTTCAAACGCTTGAAGCAAGCGATCCACATCCCGCTGGCCACCGGCGAGCGCGACCGCACCATCTGGGAAATGCTGCCCTACTTGCAGGAAGGCTGCATCGACGTGCTGCAGCCGGACTGCGCCCACACTGGCGGCATCACGCAGCTGCGCAAGATCGCCACGCTCGCGGAAGCGTACCACGTGCCGCTGGCCCCGCACTGCGTCACCTGGGACCTGGGCGTTTCCGCGAGCCTGCACGCCACGGCAGCCATTCCCTTCTTCCTGATCCACGAATACTATCCCACGCACACGCCGCCCG
>JAGVLI010000519.1 GCA_020054355.1 Planctomycetales bacterium
CAGGCCGGAGACCGTGACGCCGGACTTGACGACCAGCTGATAGCTGGCCTGGTAGTAAGGCTTGGAATACAGGACGCGGTCGGCGAAACGATCGTCGGGCATCACGCCCAGGATCACGTCGCAGTATTTCTTGGTAGCCAGCTTCGAGGGGTAGGAATCGTGTTGGGAGTAAGCCCAGTAGATCTTGAGCGACACGCCGAGCTTGTCGGCCAGCAGCTTGGCGATTTCGTGATCGAGGCCGGCCGGTTCCGGGTGCGCGGTCGAGAACGGGAGGTTGCCCTGGTCCAGGCCGACGACCAGCGCCCCGGCTGAGCGAACCCGCTCCAGACCGACATACGGATTGCGGGAGGTTTGCACCTTCTGCACTTGCGGCTCGATGCCGCGGTCGGCCACCGCATGGCGGATGACGCCATCATGGTCCTTGCCAGCGCCTTTGCCGTCATCCGCTGGCTTCTTTTCCGGTTTCTTTTCCTTCTTCTCTTCGGGGAATGGTGCGAAGTAGGGCACCTGGTAGCGGGCCAGCGCCTTGGACACCGTTTCGTCCTTGGCGAGTTTTTCGAGGGCCACATCGACCCGCTGCTTCAGCTCCACGTCGCCCTTGCGCATGGCCACGGCGATGTTCCAGCGGTCTTCCGGGGCATAGTCGGCCACGATCTGCAGCTTGAACTCAGGAGTATTCTTTAGCGTCCAGCCGACGTTGGCCCAGAGGTAGCCATAGTCGATGGTGCCATCGTCCAGTGCCTTGAGGACGGCCAGCTGATTACGGAACAGGCTGCGGAGGTAGCCGCGTTGCCGGAGGTTGTAGTCGGCCACGGAGCCGGCTTCCGTACCCAGCCGGCGCGACTTTTCCCCTTTGAGTTCCGCGAGGGACTTCGCCTGCGGCCCTTTCTGGCGAGTCACCAGCAGGTAGCCGGTGCCGTAGTAGGGTCGCGAGTAAATCACCCGTTCCGCCAGCTCGTCGTCGTCCTCGACGGCATTGTCGTCCACGGGCGAGCCGAAGGCCAGGTCGGCGTCGTTGCCGAGCAACTTGCCGATCGCGGTATCGCGCTGCACGTCGAGCCAGTTAACCTTCAGCTTGAGGTCCATGGCGCGTGCGACTTCCCGTGCAAGTTCGAGATCGAACCCGGGGCGATCTTCCTTGGCGCTGGAATACGGCAGATTGGCCGGATCCAGGGCGATCCGCAGCTCGCCCCGTTCCTGGATGCGCTTCCAGGTGTCGACCGGCACGGTGCGGCGAGCGCTGCCGGTGAAGGGAGCGCGAAAGGGCACGCCCAGATCGGCGTGGGCCTTCTTGAGGTCGCCGGACTCGGCCAGCTCCGACAGCGCCTTGTTGATCTCGACCAGCAGTGGGGCGCTCTCGGCGCGGACAGCCAGCGCCATGTTCCAGTGTTCGCGCGGCACGTATTCCTCGACCAGGCGCAGGGCCAGCTTCGGGTGAGCGTGCAAGTGCCAGGCGGCGAAGTCGGCGTCGAGGAAAGCACCGTCCAGCTTGTCGGCGGCGAACCGATCCAGGACCTCCTCGCGAGTTTGGAAGCGCACCAGTTTGTACTTGG
Organism: Planctomycetales bacterium; assembly: GCA_020054355.1. Taxonomy (GTDB): domain Bacteria; phylum Planctomycetota; class Planctomycetia; order Gemmatales; family Gemmataceae; genus JAGVLI01. The sequence goes on from JAGVLI010000519.1 coordinate 1,554, forward strand.
TTTCCGGCAAGGCCACGGTCCCGGCGACGATGCCCACCCGCTTGTCATTGAGATCGGTCAGGGAACGAATGCCTTTGGCTTCGCGCGCAACGACCAGTCCGAACTGGCTGCCGGCATACGGCACGCTCCAGGCAATGTCCTTGGGACCGCCTTCGTCGAGCGGCTGGCCGAGGATGACGTCGCAGCGCTTCTCGATCAGGCACTTGCGCGAACAGGACGGGCTGGAACACCAGTGGACCTCGAACGGCCGGCCCAGCTTCTGACAGAGCAATTTGGCGACGGCGACGTCCAGCCCGCGCGGCGAGCCATCAGTCGCCTTGCCGGTGCGCGGCATGGCGGCAGGCTCGGCGCAGAAGACGAGGGGCTTGGGCTTGTCCTGGGCGTGGGCGACGAGAGGCAGGCTCAGTGCGAGGGCCGGAACCGCAATGACGAAAAACCAGTTGGGTTGAGAGATCATGGTTGTTTTCCACTGGAGCGAATTTGTTCGCGGACCCATTCGCGAAATTGCTTCACTAAGGCATTGCTGTCCACCTGGGTTCGCAGTTTGAGAAAGCGGCTCAAATCCGCCGCGGCCAGTATGGGAAAATGCGGACTGCGCTCCAGGATGGCGTACTGGCCATCCGGTCCCAGTTGGTGGATGACAACGTTTTCGCCGTCGCAGCGCCAGACTTCCGGCACGCGAAGGGCCGCATAGATGCCCATGCGCCGCTTCGCGCTGCGGCTCACCTCGACTTCCACGGCCAGGTCCGGCGGCGGATCGACGGCGAGGTCAATGGCATCCCTATGGCGAATGCGCGGTTCGCTTTCGATGTAAAAACCCTCGTCGGATTCCAGGGCGCGCTCCAGGTCCTCGCGCTCGCAGGTCATGTCGCCGCACGGGCAGAAGGGCAACCCCAGCTCTTCCGTCAGCACCTGGACCAGGGTTCCTATGAGCCGGCTGATGCGGCTGTGGAGGAACGAGATCGTCATGAACTCCAACCTCCCCCGGTCATAGCTGAGGCGGACGTGCCGCCCAGTCAAGGCTTCGGCTATCTTGCGATAGGTCTCCCAGTCCACGTTGTGCAGGAGGAAGTGCTGCTCTTCCGGGAGTGCCGCAGTTTCCTGGGGTGGTGCGGTAACGGTTGCCATTTGAACTCCCCAAAGAGCGTTAGCGCTTTTGCACGAACTCCTCGACAGTCCAGCCAGCCTGGCGAAGGATACTGAGCAAGGTAGCCTTCTTCAATGACCGGCCGTGGTACGGCACGGTGACAACGTGAGGCGGGTTAGCGTCATCGGCAAAATGGCGGTGTTTCGTCTGCCGCAATTCCCGAAAACCGTTGCGCAACAAGACGCGGATGACCTCCGCCGGTCGAATGGCTGGAAGTCGGCCTCGCTTCTTGCTCACACTTTCACCTCCACTTGCTCGGGCTCTACGTCCTTTGGAATCGGCTGGTTCAGCTCGCGCAAGACCGCGATTCGGCCTTCGATGGCATCGCGGGCCATCGTCCGGGCCTCCGCCAGGGATTCGCCTTCCGTGACAATTCCGAGAGCGGGGATATGGGCGGTGTAGCCGCCTGCTTCCTCGTCCGGCAGAAAATAGGCGGTGTAAGTCAGTGTTTTTCCAGCAGGATTCCTCCGCTTCTTCTTCTCTGTTGGCATGGACAGCCTCCTCGTGATTCCCTTGGTCGAGCGGACGGCGTTTTCAGCCGGCGGGAACTCCTGCATCGCCTTTTCGCGGATTTCCGCATGTCGCTGCCGTTCTTCGGGCGTCGCAGGCCGCACGATTCGGTCGAATGGCTTTTTGGTCATGGGTGTCCCTCGGCGGACTGGTGTCCGCCGTTCTGTCTTGCCCTTTCTACCAAACCGCACAGAAAGGGGTCCGAAATCCTCCCAAGCCGGCCGCTCGGCGGCCGGCGAACCGCC
>JAGVLI010000343.1 GCA_020054355.1 Planctomycetales bacterium
AATCGGGCCGCCCTGCAGGCTGGCCGGCCCGACCGCTTGCTCGACAACCTGGCGGCGTTGACCGAATTACTGGGCCCACGGCGCGCCGGGGCTTTTCCTTGACACCTTCCCCGCGCTGCCGTTACCGTAAGAGGCAGTGCGAAACCGGATCAGGTGCCTTTGCCGGAACGGGACCTACATTCCGCCGAGTCCCGCACGCCCGGAGTTTTATGGGTCCGGGTCAATAAGCCAGCGAAGAGGAGCCGTCATGCACGGGATGAACCTTCGTCCGCGTCCCTGGATCAGGCTGGGAGCTTTACTTTCGCTTGCAGTGCTGGTCAGCCTGGCCACGGTTTGAGGAAGCGAAGTCGCCGTACCGCATCCGCATCATCGGGCAGTTTGGGGCGTCAGCGCACCCTTGCTTCGACGAAGCCGCTGCCCAGGTCAACGCCTGGCGCATGGACGTGAATATCGGGGACCGGCCGGCCGGGGGTGAGACGGTCGTGGCCGGGGTGGACCCGGACTCGGTCAATCCCGAGACACTCGAGGTGCGGATCAACCTGGCCGTGCGGCTCACTGGGGCGAACTATGTGGCCGACGGCAGTCAGGCGCGCCCCGCCTACACGGTTGCCCCGCGCACCCCTTCCCCATTCACTCCGGGCGGAAACGAATGGGGCTGCCGAGTGACGCCGGCCTACACGTTTTACATCACGCCGAAGACGCCTTACGATATTGGCTACCTGATGGTCAGCGAACAAAAGACGGCGATTGTGCCGACGGACAACGGTGCTGGGGCCATTCTGAAGACCGTCCGCGACGGCGTGCTGAATCCGTGGGACATGGACCCGACGAAGCCCGGAAGGCAGACCAAGGGGGTCTGGCAGTTCGGCCTGGACTTGGCGGCCGACCCGCCGGTCCGTCCCGTGAAACGCCACTTCCAGGAGGAGTACTTGCCGTGAATATCCATTCATTGACACTTGTTGGCGGTGCGATTGCCGTTTTGTTGGTCGCCCCGAGTGGCTGTGCCCGCAAAGCGCCAACGGTTCAGGTTCCCACGGCTGAACGCCAGCCGGTGCCAGCATTGGTTGCACAAACTCCGAAAGCACCCGACCCGCCGCCGCCCGAGTCCGACGAGGACCAAGCCGACCGCCGTCAACAAGCGGAGGCGGCCAAACGGTACGAAAAATTCTTGAGGGACATCAAGAGCGCCCAAGATCCGGTCGCCTTGGCCGTAGAGGCATCCCAAGATACTCATCGCTATTTGTTATTGGCGGCTATCCAGGTGTTAGTTCAGCATGCGAATGACCCTAGGGCGGAGCCAGCCTTGGACGCCCTCGTTCGACGATATCCGGATGAGCCGCACGCCACAAATCGACTTCCGAGCCAGGCGGCGCGAGCGCTCGGACAGGTTCGCGCCAAGCGCGAGCTTGCCGAGCTGCTCAAGGATGCCAAAACGCCCCAGCAGCGGGCGGCGAGGATTCGCGCCCTGTTCCGGGAGAACCCCGCCTGGCCCTACTCCGATCAAGGCAGCAAACACTACTTGGTCGTCGAACTGATCGATGGGCTAGTGGAAACGGAAGGACCGGCGGCCGTGGACCTGGCAGTGGCCACCGGCTTTATATGGCACTTTGGCCAGAAATACCCCGACGCGCTCCTGAACTATGCGAAGCAACTGGGCTGCGAGAAGACACTGGCCAAACGTGGTTTGCTGGACGGCCTCCTCTCCTCTGGCGCCCGCGGGAGGGGAGCGCTCCTGGACGAGTGGATCAAGCAGGCCCAAGAAGAATCTGCCATCGACGAGTTGATGATTCATTTGGGTCGCGCGGCTGACGGCCAGCAACGACTTCGGGCTTGGCTGAAGGATTCCCGGCCGGCCGTGGTGTGCGCCGCAGCTGCCGGGTTGGCGAGCTATTTCCCGAGCGAGACGTCAATCGCGGCCGTGGAAGAAGCCGCTCGACGGCGAAAGGCCGCCGGGGCCACCGAGCAGGAATTAGATCATTACGCCGCGCGGATTTTGAGAATGAAACAGAGCGTCTCCAAGAAAGAACTCAAAGGAGAGAGCAAACCATGAATTGTCGCCTGATCCTGCGCGGCGTATGCCTGTTGATCTTGGGAGGGCTGGGGTGGGAGGCTGCGGCTCAAGATTATCTCGCCGATTACGACACTCTGACCAAGATTGAGGAAAAGATCCAGAAATTAGCCAAAGACAATAAGGGGTTCATTAGTGCCGACAGGCTGTTCGACGGCAACGGCAAGCTGGTGGAAACCGATCAGGTGGACAAGGCCAACGAAGATGAGAACATCGTCCAGCCGCGCAACGTCTGGGTGCTGGAAGCCGCCAAGGCAAGCAAAGTTCCCGCCAAGGACCGTGTCCGAATCCTGGTCACGGGCTGCCAACACGGCGGCGAGTGGGTGTCGTATGTCGTGGTGCTGCGGTCGGTTGAGTTCATAGTGCAGAATCAGAACAAGGCGGACTGGCCAGCCGATCGGCGATTTGACTATCTTCGCAAGTTCAAAGATCTAAACGTCAAGAATCTAGCGGAGAGTTCGACCTTGGTGATCATCCCGGTCGCAAATCCGGCAGGTTTTCAGTACTCCCGTCTCGAAGTCAAACAAGACAAGCTGGACCCCGATGTACTGGTCTGGCGCAAGAACCGTCGCGACGTCTCCAATGACCCGAAGGATGTGAGCGAGAAGGTCGTCCCTCCCAAAGAATTCCTGATTGGCGTGGACCTCAACCGTAACTTTCCCTCAAAGAACCCGGCGTGGGGTACGATTACCCTCAACTCCAAGACCAAGGATGAAACCACTTCGCGGAAGCGCGGCGAAGAAGTTTACTGTGGCCGCCCGAAATCCGGCGACTGGACCAAGGCGCCCCTGAACCCGCTCATGGAAAACGAAACCCGCGGCATCCACGATCTCGTTGCCCTCAAGGGGAAGACCTATTCCGGCTACATTGACGTCCATTCTTATACCGGCCTGGTCGGGAGCGTTCAAAGCCCAGACAACAAGGCAGCGAACCTGCGGCCGAAGAGCAGCCTCGATGACAAGACCGTCTTTGATCTTTTGGAGAAGCAAGCGGCGAGCATGATTATCGACGCGGTGGACCTCCAGCCATATCGGCCGGGCAGCCCTTATCCGGCCAGCGGAACGACCCGGGAATGGGTCTACGAGCAGACTGGGAAAAAGGCGCCCGCCTTCTTGATCGAAGTCGGCAATAAAAGCATGCAAAAGCAGGACGCGGGAAAATGGGGCTACCGCCCACCCGCGCCCCAGCGGCACGCCGACGCGGTTCTGCCGGGGATGCTGTTCCTGATGTTCGCGATGGTGGACAAGGAATTTTCCAACAAACCATTCGCGGATTTCAAGAAACCCTGAAACCAGCAAAGAAACTTCGGAACAGTCGAGATCGATATCGTGCCGCGCTTGATCGTGATCAAAGGTGTGGATGAAGGGAAACAGTTCGAGCTGACCGGCGCGGTGTTCGCCGTCGGCCGGGACGCCGCCAGCGCGCTCCGGCTGCACGACACCGAAGTGTCCCGCCGTCACGCCGAGTTTCGCCTGGCCGACGGCGGCTACCACGTCCTGGACGTCGGCAGCGCCAACGGCACCTTCGTCAATAATCAACCGATCAAGGATGCGCTGCTCCGTTCCGGCGACCACGTCCAGATCGGCCAGACCATTCTGGTCTTCAGCGCCGGCCGGCCGGCCAGCCAGGGACCGAGCGACCTGGCCGACCGCATCAGCATGATTACCCGGCAGGATATCGACTTCTCGTCCGCCATCGTCAAGACCATTGCCGAGACCGAGGGCCATCGCATCCTGTCGCGGCCGGACCAGGCGCAGGGCACCGCCTGGCTCAAGACCGCGCTGGCCAACCTCGGCGTCATGTACGAGACCATCCAGGCCACCAGCTACATCCTCGACGTGGACCAGCTGCTCGAACGCATCATGGAGCTGATCTTCCGCTCCATCGGCGCCGATCGCGGCTGCATCATGCTCAAGACCGCCGACACCACCAACTACGAACCCAAGGCCATCCGCTTCCGGGAGAAGGTCGATCACCAGGAGAAGATCCCGGTCAGCCGGACGATCATGGACTACGTGCTGAAGGAAAAGCAGGGCGTGCTCACCGCCGACGCCGGCTCCGATCAGCGCTTCAACACCGG
>JAGVLI010000664.1 GCA_020054355.1 Planctomycetales bacterium
CCGAGCTGGCGGCCACGATCTATCGTCTGCTGGGCATCGACACCAACGCCGACCCGCGCATCCGGCCGTTCATCGGCGACGCCGCCCCGGTGACGGAGTTGCTCGGTTAGCCGCCGCGCCGCTTGCGGTTTCGCACTCAGCCGCCAGGAGCCGCCATGATTCGCACTCTGCTCGTTGCCGTCTGCGCGCTGACCGCTCTGACCGCGATCCTGCCCGCGCAGGAGAAGCCAGCAAGCAAGGTGCTGCTCGCGCTGGCTTCCTACCGGGAACGGCCGAAGCATCCCAACATCTTCTTCTACGAACACGACGGCATCGCCACGGGCAAGATCGTCGGCACCGTGGGCACGCCGCGCGCCGCCGCTACCGCTGAAGCCCATCCAGTATTGACACACGACGGGCGGTTCTGCGCCTTCACCTACGAGCTGGAAAACAACACCGGCCGAATCTATCAATGGGACTTGAAGGAACAGAAGCTCACCGATTTGCCGGGCATCAACGCTTCGCCGAACGCCCAGGGCTGGCCCTCGATCACTGGCGATGGCAAGTGGCTCACCTTCGCCGCCTGGAACCGGCCCGGCAGCACCGGAGCTGGCTGGCAGATTTGCTTTTACGATGTTGCCGGCAAGAAGTTCGCCGACCTGCCCAACCTCAGCGCCACTACCGCCGATGAGCGAATGCCGGCGATCAGCGGCGCTGGCCGATTCATCGCCTTCGCCACCAATCGCAAGGGCGGAATCGGCCTGACCGACATCTGCCTCTACGACCGCCAGGGCGGCAAGCTCGACCCGCTACCAGGTGTGAACTCGAAGCACATGGACGCGGAACCGTCGCTCAGCGGCGACGGCAACTTGCTGGCCTTCGCCTCCGACCGACCCGGCGGCAGCGGCGGGCGAGACATTTACCTCTTCGATCGCACGGCAGGCAAATTTCTGACACTTCCTGGCCTGAACTCACCCGCACATGAATTCTCACCCGCGCTCAGCCCGGATGGACGTTTTCTGGTCTTCGTCTCCGAGCGCATCGGCGGGCAGGGCGAGCGCGACGTTTATCTTTACGATCGGCAAACGGAAAAACTGCTGCCCACGCCGGGACTGAACTCGCGAGCCGATGACTTCGATCCGAGCGTCATCGTGCTCAAAGCTGAATGAACTGGCGCTGGGACTGCGGGTTTGCCGGCCCCCGGATTCCCGAAGCCGGCCGACGGTGGCCAGGTCGGTGACCTATCGCCTGTGGTTCCGATGCTGGGCCTGCTCGACCACCGCGCCGTTCCGGAAGGCCAGGTGAATGCGGTTCTGACCGCGCACCCCGCTGTAGTCAATCAGGGGTATCTTGCTCAGGCCCGGCGAAGACCGCACAATCTCCGCCAGGTCGCGGTTGCGGGTGTTGCGCCGGGTGCCGCTACGACGCCAGTTGGTCAGCGTCAGCTGGGCCAGCCGCTCGAGCGCTGGGCAGTCCGCCAGTTGATCCAGAAAGCTATCCGCGCCTTCCAGGTAAACGATCCGCACCGGCTGGGAAGCCAGCAGCGGCTGAACCACCTCGAGGAACTTGCCGGCATCGCCCCGTGCCTCGTCCATGAAGCCTCGACGGCATTCCCAGCTGGTGAATGCCTTCCGCAGTGGAAACCACTCTTCCTTGTAGCGCAGGATCAACTCGATTTCGCGAAGATAGAGCTGGCGATGACCCGGAGCGTCGCGCTGCAACCCGGCCAGCGCGATTTGCACCCGGATGAACTCGCCGAGCGGGTCGGCGCGCTCGTCGAGCCAGTCGGCGTAGATCAGCCGCAGCTGGTCGTCGGCCGGGTGGTCGAGGATCGCTTGCAACAACTCGGGATCGTGCGCCATCGCGGGCTTCTCGGTTGCCGGACGCGGGTCGTTACTTCTACGATAAGGAGGTTGCCCGGTCGATGCAAACCCGGTTCCCCCGCGCGCGGAGATTACCCAGCATGACATCCTCCAAGCGGTCACTCAGTCGGCAAGCCTTTGCCCGCGCCAACGAGCTGATTCCAGGAGGAGTCAACAGCCCGGCCCGCGCCTTCGGCGGCGTGGGCGGCGAGCCGCTCTTCATCGATCGCGGGGAAGGCCCGCATCTCTTCGACGTCGACGGCCATCGTTACCTCGACTATGTCGCCTCCTGGGGGCCGTTGATCCTCGGTCATTGCCATCCGCGCGTCGTCAAGGCCGTGGAAAACGCTTTGCATAAAGGCGCCACCTTCGGCGCGCCGACCGAACTGGAATCGCAGCTGGCCGAACTGGTGATCGCGTGCGTGCCCTCCGTCGAGATGGTGCGGATGGTGTCGTCGGGCACGGAAGCGTCGATGAGCGCCATCCGGCTGGCGCGCGGCTTCACGGGCCGGGACCGCATCGTCAAGTTCGCGGGTTGCTATCACGGGCACGTCGATAGCTTGCTGGTGCAGGCCGGTTCGAGCGCCACGACGCTGGGCGTGCCGAACTCGCCCGGCGTGCCCAAGGGCTGCACGGCGGACACGCTGGCCCTGCGCTACAACGACGTGCAGGCGCTGATGGATGCCTTCGCCGCGCACGGCCAGCAGATCGCGGGAGTGATTCTCGAACCCGTGGTCGGCAACATGGGACTCGTGACGCCGACGCCGGACTTCTTGCATGCACTGCGACAGCTGACACACCAACACGGCGCGCTGTTGATCTACGACGAGGTGATGACCGGGTTCCGGCTGGCGCTGGGCGGCGCGCAGGAACTGTACGGGCAGAAACCGGACCTGACGGTTTTCGGCAAGATCATCGGCGGTGGGCTGCCCGTCGGGGCCTACGGGGGGCGGAAGGACATCATGAAGCAGGTGATGCCCGCCGGCCCGGTGTTCCAGGCCGGCACGCTGTCCGGCAATCCCCTGGCAATGGCGGCCGGACTGGCGACTCTTCAGGAACTGCGCGAGCAAAAACCCTACGAACGGCTGGACCGCCTGGGCCAGCTGCTGGTCGATGGCCTGAGCGCGGCGGCGAAGGCGGTCCACTTGCCGCATCGCGTGCAGCGCGTCGGCAGCATGTGGACGCTGTTCTTCACCGCTGATCCCGTGACCGACTACGACACCGCCAAGAAGAGCGATGCCGCCCGCTTCGGCAAGTTCTTCTGGGGCATGGTCGAGCGCGGCGTCTACTTGCCGTGCAGCCAGTACGAGGCGGCCTTCATTTCGACCGTCCACACGGAAGAGCATATTCAGCAAACCATCGCGGCAGCGCGGGAGACGCTGGCGGAGATTGCCAAGTAGCCCGCCGCTCCGCGGCGGAGGCGAGCGGCGCAGCCGCGAGCAAAGCGCCCGCGATTTGCGGTCATTTCCTGGGTATGTAACGAGCAAACGAGCGGCGGCTTGCAGTCATGGGGTGCCCAGCCATCCCGACTTTTCGTCGCCAGTCGTTCAGCCAATCGCCGGCGCTTTGCTCGCGGCTGCGCCGCTCGCCTCCGCCGCGGAGCGGCGGGCTACTATGTGCGGCGGGCTACTTTAATTGCTTGTCGAACCAGGCGAATGCCTCGTCCTGCATGGCCTGGTTGAAGATGTGCGGCGCTTCGTGGAACTGGCCGGTGAAGCGTTCCTTGACGCCGGCCTTCGCGTAGACCGCCGCGATCTTTTCCAGCGATTCCTTCATGCCCGATGGCGGAAAGAGCTTGTCCTGCGAGCACTGCTGCACCAGCAGCGGCTTGGGGGCCATCATCGAAACCACGTCCGGCCAGTCGAGATACTGGTGGATTGCCGGCAGGAAATGCACCCAGGAATGCGTATCGACGTGCGCCTGCATCATCGGCTTGACCGTGGACATGAAGCCGACCACGCAGGCGGCGGCGATCCGTTCGTCCAGCCCCGCCAGGTAGAACGAGCGGTAGCCGCCCATCGAGATGCCCACGCAGCCGATCCGCTTGGGATCGACCTCCGGGCGCGTCACCAGATAGTCGACCGTGCGGATGTCGTCCCAGAAGACGATGCCCGGCCAGGTCAGGCCGGCGAAGACCATCGACTTGGCCAGGGTGGTTTCCTTGCCCCGGCATTGCTGGTTCAGGTGCTGTACGTCCTCGGCCGAATACTTGGCGCGGTCCCAGCCGTATTTCAGGTCGCCATCCATCAGCAGTCGGCGCTCGCCAAACATGAAGGCGTCGATGGTGATGACGACGTAGCCGCGCCGGGCCAAGGCGGTCGCCGTCGGCCGACCGTCGTAGTTGCGCTGGTGGTACGCGGTCATCGTTGGATGGTTCTGCCCCAGGTCCAGCACCTTCTCCTTGCCGAAGAGAAACATCCCGCCGTGCGAGTGCAGATCGACGATAGCGGGGGCGGGCTTCTTCAAGCCTTTCGGGATCAGGACGTAAGCCGGCACGCGGAATTGCGGAGTGGTGGAAAAGACGATCTTCTCGCGGGTGAACTCGCCCTGGTCCACGCGCTCCAGCACTTCGGCCTTGGGTTCGACCTTCTCCGGACGATGCAGCAGCACCTCGAAGACCTTCTCCCGGCTGGCCTTCTTGAACTCGTCGAGCGTCTTGAAGCGGTCGCCGAGAAACGACCAGGGATAGCGGTTGTTCGCCGCGAGCTTTTCGATCTCCGCGAAGAGGCTGCCCATATTCGCGCCGCTGGGCTTCAAATCGCGCGGCGTATCGGCGGCGCTGGCGGTTTCGTCCAGGCCGAACAGGGCCGCTGCGCCGCCGAGGGAATGCAAAAAATCGCGGCGGGAATGCGTCATGGCCTTTTTCCTCGATGTTCCAAGAACTGCCGGCGTTATTGGTGCCATTCGCCGACGAACGGCGTGTAGAAGCGCCGCCATTCGCGGTAGTGCCAGGTCGGCGCGGATGGGATGCCCTCCTGGCCGAGCGCATCCACCGCCACGATCCAGTAGCGGCGCGGGTCCTTGCCGATCTTCACGTCGGTGTATTGCAAAGCCGCCAGCGGTTCGGTCGTCAGGCGGTTGCACTTCTGGCCCGCGCCGTTGATGCGCGGGCTTTCCATGCGGTAGACGCGATAGCCCTTCAGGCCTTGCTCCGGGTTCGCCTGCCATTTCAGCTGGCAATCGTCGCCGTCTTCCTTCGAGAAGACGTGCTTTGGCGATGACGGGATCGTCAGGAAGTACGGCGACGGACCGCTCTCGACGCCCAGCGCATTGACGGCGCGCACGCGATAGGCGAACACCGCGAAGCGATACGGCTTTCCTTGCGGATCGAGCTGGTCCTTGCCGAAGCGGTGCGCCTGAAGGGCTTCGCCGTCGATTTCCACCGGCTTCGACAAGTCGAGCGCGGTATCGGTCCAGGCTGTTTCCTTGACGGGTTCCTTGGTCAGCCGCGCGAACGCGCCGATGGCCTTGACCGCGCCGACGCTGGGCTGCGCCAGCGGCGAGGTGTCTTTTTTCAGTCGGGTAATCTGATCCTCGCTAAAGACCTCGACCACGGCGCGCTCGACGTGGTAGCCCGCGACTTCGCTGCCCGGCGGCGGGGTCCACTTCAGCTTGACTTCTTTCGGCGAAATGACGGACACGACCCCATCCTCCACGATGCGCGGCTGCGTGCGGACCTGGACGCTGGCAGCGCTCTCGCGGGACTGGGCATCCACGGCGCGCACGAAATAGTGATAGGTCGTACCGGGTTTCAGGTCCGTGTCTTTCCAGGAAGTGGTCGGCGGCTTGCTGTCGCCGACCTTGCGATCCTCCGCCTTCCAGGGAAGGCTGCCTTCACCGCGATAGACGTGGTAGGCAGCCGCGCCCGGCGAAGCTTGCCAGCTGAGATCGGCGGCCTTGCCGGTGGTCGTCGCGGTCAACTTGGTCGGCGGCGCGGGGTTCGCGACTGCCGGCCCGTTGCCGTAGCGATAGGTCCAGACCTGCTGCTCGCGTTCGACGCCGGGCACCTTCAGCGTCGGGTTGACGTACATTTCCAGGGCGATCAGGTTCTGGTCCGGCATGGCGACCATGATCCGACGGCGATTGCCCCAGCCGTCCGGCTCGCGCGCCGGATTCATCTTCGTCCAGGCGTTCTTACCGGCGTCGTAGGCCCAGGTTTCGTGATGGGCGCTGGCGACTTCCTTGCCATCGGATTTATCGACGACCTGCACGACGGCGATGACGACCTGATTGGCGCTGTCGTAGGCGAGGACGGCATCGTTGCGATCGGTGGGCGGCAGCTTGGCCGGCTTCATGTCCTTCCACTCGTTGGCGCGCAGGTCGTAAGCCCAGGTGTGCGGGTCGTCGGTGAACTGCGAGCCGAAGAGGATGTGCAGCTTGCGGGCGGCATCGTAGGCCATCGTGCCCGACGAGCGAAACGCCGGCTGCGTCTTCGGATTCATCCGCGTCCAGGTGTTGGTGTAAGGGTCGAAGACGACCGTGCCTTCCTGGTTGCCCTCGCCGCCGAAGACAACCACAACCTGATGATCGCTGTCCCAGCTGGCGCAGCGCAGCGGACTGACGCGCGGGGCCGGCACGGCCCGCAGGTCGCGCCAGGTGTTGGTGGCCAGGTCGTAGTTCCAGACTGCGGTGTTGCTGAGATAGTTCTCGCGGAACCAGTGCCAGCCGTGACTGCCGGAGAACGCTCCGAAGCGGATGAAACGGTTCTGCACCGGGTCGAAGACGTTCTGCTGGGCGCAGCAGACGCCCGGCGGCGAGGTGTTCGGCTCCTTGATGGTCCACTTCGCGGTGACGGGGTCGAAGGTCCAAGTTTCCGCGTTCTGCTCGCCGCCGCCGCCCTGGTTGTGTCCGCCCCAGCGGATCAACACCTGGTGCAACGGATCGTAGCCGTAGGAGGCTTCATAGGCGAGGGCCGGCGAAACCGGGCCGTCCTTGAGCGGGCTGCGCTTGACCCAGGTATTCGGTTCCTGGTCGAGAGGTTTCGGTTCGGCGGCCAGGGCCAGTCCAGAGAGCAGCATGCAGATGGGCAGGAATCGGAGCAGTTTCATGGTGGGAAACCTCAGCGGGTGGCAGGTGTGCGGATCGAGTCCGATGGTATCGCGCCGCCGACGGCAGGCAGAGTGATTGATGGTTTCCCTCAACTATTGTGAATGTGGGAATGGGCGGGTGTGTCCGGGCGATGCCCGGTGCGCTCAGGCGGCGACAACCGCAGGCGGATAGCAAAGCGTCGTCATTGCTGTCCCGGCAAAGTGGAATTGGTTGTGGCCTGGTATTCTTGGGCGCTGCCGCTGGCCGAATTCCGGTTCTGGCGGGTGATGCCCCAGCAGGGCATTCAACGTCGACGCGTCTCGCGGTCGCGACCAGATTGCAATCTTCGGCGAGTTCTGGGCCTTACTTCTTTGCCGCGTTTGACTTCTTACGCGCTCCATCAGTTTTGCCCGATTTGGGGCGTATCGAGATAATCCGCTTTTGGACCAAGGACTGGATGATGAGATGGACTGCAGTTTGAACCCGCGTCGGAATCTCCAGCATTGGTGTCATGTCCGACGCTCGCTGCACCGCAGCCGAGACTTTGGCATCGTCGATCGGCAAGTTGTAGACTTTCGTCTTGTCGTAACCGCCCACAGCGGCGCGCAGCCGCCCCGCCACCTCGTTGCAAGCAAGCACATCTTCCGCAGGGTATTCCGTGAAGTGCAGGAGCAACCAGAGATCGAAGCACGGGTTGCTTAGCGCGACTTGGATGCCCTTCTGGCGGCATTGCCGAACGACCTGGGTAAGATTCTGGATATGGTTTGGCTCCACCCAGTGGTCGCAGTCACAAACGAGCCAGAAGGTGTCACCCTCGCCGATCTCAAATTCATCAATGTATTCGTTGATCCGGTTCAGAACGTGTTCCGGCGCGGACTTACCGTCTTGCGCTTCGAGTACCCGGAACTGAATTCGGGTGGATTCAAAGAAGTCGAAGTATTGCCGAACCGCGTACTTGTCCTCGGAGGCGATGACAACTAGGCTGGCGTCTCGGACAGGCTTCGCCTTGCGGTCAAGGGGACGTTTTCTTCTCATGCCGCGTTCCATTGACCGGGCACTGGATCATATCCATCAGTTTCTTCGTGTCGCCGATGAACGGAATACCGCCGAACCGTCCTTGCAGATAGCCCTTCTCGATCCGCAAATCCTTCCGCGCCTTCCAGTCCCCGAGCGATGAGAGGCGGGACTGTTGGTGGCGATCCTTCTCCATGAACCAGACTTCGTCCCGCCGGAGGAGATCGAGGTCGAGAAGGTGGGTTTCGTGGGTCGTAACGATCATTTGCTGGCATTTGCCTGGGCAGGCATCCAAAAAGAGTTTCAGGAGGGCGTGGCAGAGCAGTGGATGCAAGCTTCGATCAATTTCGTCCACGACGAACACCTTGCATTCCTCAGTCAAGTGGTACAGCGCGGGCAGCAACTCAAGGCACCGCTGGGTGCCGTCAGACTCTTCCTGAAAGGAAATCGAGTAGTCCTTGCTACTCACTTGATGCCGGGCGGTGAGATTCTTGCGAACCACTTTGGTTGGGTCCGCGACATCCAATTCCAGCGTGATGCCTGGACCGCCGATCGTGAACGCTACATTTTGCCCCTTCGGAGGTTGCAATTGGTCGAGAAACGGCTTGGGAACTTTGTCCGCGTCAATCCTCGCCTTCTTGATGCTCAGTTCTTCAATCCCAGTACCGACATTTCTGAGGAACGCCCCGCTGAACTGGCGGAAGTCTGCGTCCGCGTCTAGCATGTCCACCAATGGGGCGAAATGGGATTCAGCCTCGACGACTGTCAAACATTCCGTCAACCACCAAACGACCCGGTTCAGTAGATCGCCACGGTGCTGATTGGACAACTCGACGATCTTGTTGAGCAGCAATTGGTCGTCTCGGACGCCGAGTTGCTTGAGCGCCCGAAGCGCTCGCTGAAGGGTGGCGTGTTTTTCACCGAACGCGCGCACCCTGCCGATGTGGATTTCTTGTCTGCTGCGGGTGAAAACGTGGACTTCGCGGCCTGACTCAGATCGCGCGTCAAGCCACTCTTCGAGGATGGCCTCCTGCGTAATCGTGAAGCCGTAGACGAATACTTGCCCACCAGCGAAGAACCGAAACTCAAAGGAAGTAGGCTGCTGTTTCTTAATAAAGCGGAAACGGTGCTGGACGAAGCTCTTGAGGGTTCGTTGCCCGAGAATCATTTGCTGGGCAAACAACATTGCCTTGACGAGATTGGATTTGCCCGAGGCGTTCGCGCCGTAAATAACGCCAACTTGCAAAACGCTCTTCTCGGTGCCCGGAATCTGCACACAATGCCCCGGATGGTCTTTCAGCGCGGTGGCAACCATATTGAGGGTTTGCTCCACTCCGAACGACCGAAAGTGATCGACTGTAAAGTTAATCAGCACGGCTGCATCGTGTTTTTCACGAGAATTGGCATTGATCGGAGGCTCCGGAGCCAATTCTTAACTATATCGAGACTAAATCACGAAATCAACCGGTTTCTGACCAAATTGAACATGCCGATCCGTGGCGTTGAACGAGGAGGCATGTTTCGGACACACAATTCGCGCCACCACGCCAAATACAGGTATGCGCTGAACGCCGGAATTCAACGACGGGCCGAGCCGAGGTGGACCTATTTCGCCGACACCTAGCAGCTGATAGCTATCAGCGTGTCACTGCTTTGATTTCGGCGGCCAGATTTTAACAGTTTTGTCCCAGCTGCCAGCCGCGATGACGCCATCCTTCGAGACGGCCACCGCCAGCACCTCGCCGGTATGCTTGAGCGTGGTTTCTTTCCAGCCGGCCGTGTCCCAGAGCTTCACGTCGCCGGGCTTGTCCCAGTCGCCGTTGCCGCTCACCAGTGTTTTGCCGTCGGGGCTGAAAGCCACGGACCAGACGTCGCTGACGTGGCCCTTGAAGGTGTGCTTCAGCTTGAGCGTCTGGCCGTCGAGCACTTGCATGTAGCCATAGCGGACACCAACCGCCAGCGCGCCGCCGTCCGGTGAAAACGCCAGCGAGCGCGCCTCGCCCAGCGGCCGGCCTTCCGGTGAAAGGGCCTCATGGCTGGCTTGCGGCTTTTGCGAGCCGGACTGCCAGAGCTTCACGGTGCCGTCGGAACTCGCGGACGCCAGGTGCTTGCCGTCCGGCGAGTAAGCCAGGGCGTTGACCCAGGAGAGATGGCCGGAAAGGAGTTCTTTCTGCTTGCCGCTGGCCACGTCCCAGAGCCGGATGGTCGCGTCCATGCCGCCGGTGGCCAGGGTTTTCCCATCCGCACTGAAGGCCACGGCCATGACCACGCCGCGATGCCCGCGCAGGGTGAACTTCTCCTGCTGCTTGGCGGCGTCCCAGATTTTCGCGGTGCCGTCGAAGCTGCCCGTCGCCAGCAGCGCCCCGTCCTTGCTGAACGCGACGGCGGCCACGTAATCGGTATGACCCTTGAGCGTGTGCTTGACCTGTCCCGTGGCGGCATCCCAGAGGTTGACGGTATGGTCGCCGCTGCCGGAAGCCAGCGTCTTGCCATCCGGAGAGAACGCCAGCGCGGCGATCCAGCCGGTATGGCCCTTGAGGGTCTGCTCCTGCTGGGCGCGGGCGCCGGCCGACTGAAGCAAGGCCAGCAAGGCGGCGAGCAACGCGACGGAACGCGACAGCATCTGCGACATGGCAAGGCCCTCCGGTTGCGGTTTGGGGCTGTATTGTCGAGGGCGGCCGGTGACGATGCAAGGAGGAAAAGCGGGAGCGTCGGCAGCTGGGCGCACCGGGAGCGGGTCAGGTCGGCAAAACCGCCTGTGCGTGCGATAAGATGAGACGAGTGCAACTCTATCGTCCGGTGTACAAAACCGATCCGCGACGGGTCAAGGGCCGTTGCCGCCGGCCAGGAGCCACGGTCCCGCGAATCCTGGAAAAGTGCTTGAGGCGCGGCGGCCGCTCACCGACAATGCTCGGCACTGCCAGATCGTACACAACCGTCAACAGGTGGGACCGGGAGAAAGTCATGAAGTACCTCAGCGTGCTCGGTCTGCTGTTCAGCGCCGGCCTGGCCTTCGGGGCGGAAGCAGCGCGACGGCCCACGCCGCAGGAAGTGCTCGACGGCCTGAAGTCCTTTTGGCAGAAGACGGCGCGGCCCGATGGGTCGTATCAACCGGGCGTCGATCCCGCCTACAAGGGGCTGTCCGATTCGGCCGCCAGCGATTTGGCGCCGTCCACGTATGCCGTCACGCTGCACAAGTCGCTCGGCTGGAAGCTGGCGAATGAAGCGAAGACCATCGAGTGGTTCCAGGGCCGGCAGCAGGCCGACGGCGCGTTCTTCAATGTCGGCGGCACCTACGACCCCAAGACCACGCTGGCCCGCACCTACAACACCACGCAGGGCCTCGTCGCGCTGCGTGCCCTGGGAGCGAAGCCGAAGTACGATCCGATTCCCGTTTACGAGGCGATCCTGAAAGAGGATTACAAGACGTTGCCGGCGTATTGCACCAGCTTCTTTCCACTGGCCTATCTCGCCGCCGGCAAGCAGGTGCCCACCGACCTGGACAAGAAGATTCGCGCGGAGATGCCGCAAACGGAAGACGGCTACGTCCACAATCACATCGCCTCGACCTTTCACGCAGCCCACTTCTATCGGCTGATGAACGTGGCGACGCCGAAGAACGATGCGATGCTGAAGCGAATCGTCCGCGAGCAGAAGCCGGACGGCAGCTGGTCGCTCAATCCGCCGGCGCGCGACCGGCACGGCTGCTTCGACGCGGTCTTCACGTTGCGGCAACTGGGGACCAACGACCCGGCATGCCAGAAGTCGATCCAGAAGGCGGTGGACTGGGTGCTGACCTGTCGCAACGCGGACGGCGGCTTCGGGCATTATCCGGGCAGCCCGTCCGACGCCGATGCGATTTACTTCCACGTCGGCGTGCTGTTCATGGGCGGCTTTCTGAAGCCGGCGGACCCGCCGCCGGCCGATCCGCATCTGTTGTCGTGGGGGCATCTGATGCCGCTGGCGAAGTGAAGTCGGATTAGTGAGGCTTCCATCCCCGTGGACAAAGCAATTGCAGGAGTTGCCCGTGCCATCCGCTTACATTTGCCCCTACTGCAATTACTCGGTGCAAACCGCCAATCCCCTGCCTGTCGGCAGGCCCGTGAAGTGTCCGCACTGCTCCATCCTTTATTTGGCGGGCGCTTCCGGTGCGGTCGGGAGTGCTCCGCCACTGCCTCCGGAACCGATCCTGGATGTCGAAGCTGCGCCGGCTGAGTCGCTCTCGACCGTTGAAGCGGCTTCAACCTCTGGCAATGAGGGCCGTAGTCCACCGCGGAGTTGGTTGGCGGCCTGCGTCAACCGAGTGGGGGAGATGGAATTGAAACAAGTGCTGGTGTCCAGCGGCGTCTGCATGCTGATGGGCCTGGGCTTGTTCATGTTCGCCTGGCAGGAATGGCGGGTCAGCGCGGATACCAGCAAGGCGCCGCTGGCGGTGGACCTGGGCAAGCTGGAAAGCGCCCCGTCGTCGGAAAACAATCACCTCCAGATCGGTCCACACAGCGCCTGTTACTTCGCCACAGTCTATTCCTACAAGACCAAACGGCGAGATCGGCGTAAGCGCCCGGACGCCGACACCTCGGTTTCCTACTGCTATTACCCCATCATCTCTTCCACCCACCCCTACGTGCAGGAAATCGAGAAGCTGGAGACGCAATATGGCAGCCTGGACCAAGTCCCCGACGAGGTAGCCTTCCCGCCGATGCCCTCCTTCAGTGTCCTGGTAAAAACCAAGCGATTCAAGACCATCGGCGCCATCCCGGACGAAAGCCTCCGCGCGGAACCCGGCGTCCAGGGCCTGGTGATCAATCGGATCAGTTCACTGAGTTCCGAGGAACAGAAGTTGATCAAGGACGACTTTCCCGACATCGACTTCAACAAGGTGCTGATACTGGAAGATGGCCGTACCCCGTCTTCCGGCCTGTTTTCCATCTGCTTGGTGTTCGCGGGCCTGCCGTTCGTTTTGCTCGGCATCTGGTTGATCGGGCTTGGCATTCTCAGCCGGGTCAGACCAGGCGCTTGACCCGTCAACCGAGCGGTACACTCGTCCGCAAGTTGCCGCAGGCGGCGAGCGCTCTGAATTTCGCCAGAAGAGTGTCAGATCAAAGCCCCAGCACATCGTTCATCGAATACCGGCCGTCGGGGCGGTTAGCCAGGAACTTGGCCGCCTGCAGCGCGCCGCGGACGTAGCAATCGCGGGCGTGGGCACGGTGGGTCAATTCCATCGTCTCGCCGAGCGTGCTGAAAACGATGGTATGCTCGCCGACGTTGTCGCCGACGCGGATGGCATGCACGCCGATCTCGTCGGCCGGCCGTTCGCCGACCAGCCCCTCCCGGCCGTGTTGCAGCTTGGTCTGGCCCATGCCTTGCTGAATGATCTTGGCGAATTGCAGGGCCGTGCCGCTGGGGGCATCCTTCTTGAAGCGGTGATGGCGTTCCAGGATTTCCACGTCGAAGCCCTTGCCCTTCAGCACCTCGGCAGCCTGGCCGACCAGCTTCATCAGCACGTTGACGGCCAGGCTCATGTTCGGGGCCATCAGCACGGCGGTTTCGTGCGCGGCGGCCTCGATTTCCGCCTTCTGCTGGGCGCTGTGGCCCGTGGTGGCCACCACCAGCGGGATCCGCCGCTGCCGGCACGCGCCCAGCACATTCATCGTGCCTTCGGGCAGCGAGAAGTCGATGACGACGTGGGGATGAAGTTCGGCCGGAATATCCTTGGTGACCGGCACGCCGAGCTTGCCCAGTCCAGCCAGCTCGCCGATGTCCCGGCCGATCTGCGGGTTCCAGGAGGCTTCCAGGGCGGCACCGATTTCCAGTTCTTTATCTTCGTGGGCCAGCTGGGCGATGCGCAAACCCATCCGACCGCAGGCGCCGTTAATGGCGATGATCGTTTTCATGCGATGCTGTGCTTTCGTTGAACGATTTCATGGGCGGCCTTCAGCGCCTGCTCTGGAATGGGATTTCCAAAACTGGCAGCCCACAGGCCATCCCACAAATCTTCCCATTGTGGATCCTGTTCCGCCTCTTCCCAATCGACAAACCCCTCGGCTTCCATCAGAAACGCCCAGGTCCGCAACTCGCCGACGTCATGCTGGTGCGCCAGCAACCCCGAAGCCAGATCGAGCACATCCGCTGACGCCCGGACCTTGCCTGGATTGTCGATAGTGCAGCGCGGGCCGTGCAGTTGGACTTGGATGCCAATGCCCTGCAGGTCGGTCCAGGGTTTTTCTCCACGCACGACCTGCCGGATCAATTCCTGCGCGGCCGCTGCTCCGGTATTCATGGCGTGCCTCCCTTGGGATCGTCGTGGACCAAGTTGCCGTCGGCGTCGTATGCCTTTTGGACTACCTGTTTGCCGCCATCCGGGCGAATGGCATCCTCAAAGACTTGCCAACCGCTTCGGCCTGAACGAGTACGCCGCAACAGCAACTCTCCAGAGTCCAACTCGATAATATCAATTGCCTCGGAGCGTGTCGCCCGGCTGATGGTTCGTTGAGCTGCTTCCGCCTGGGCGGCAGGCAAATTCAGGCTGTCGATCAGCCGCCGGGCTTCGGGCTTGGTCATTGCAAGTGCGCCCTGCCGGCTGTTCCAGTGCCGGCCCCTGTCCGTCCGCGGTGCATGCGGCCAGCCCGCAGGGGCCGCGGTGCGCACCGTCAGTCATTACCATTCCGGCAGTTCCCTGGTCCGTACCACGAACGCCGCAGATGGTCTCCGCTCGCGCCTATTCCGGTTCGCCTGGCCAACGATTCGCCAGGGCGAGCAGCCGCGCCAACGGCAACTCGAAACCGGGCAGCAAGTCGGTGCGATAAACCTGTTGCGCCCGGACCACGCGCTTGCGGTTCCTGTTTCCTTGCCGGGTCCAGACGGTCATGGTCTTTTCGAAGCGGTCGATGATCCAGTATTCCTTGACGCCGAGTTCCATGTATTCGTCGCGCTTGGTTTCGTAATCGCGTTCCCGGTCGCGCTTGCCCTCGGAAACAAACTCGGCGATGACGGTCGGCGTTTCATACCGCCGCGGCAGACGGCCCAGGCCAGTCCAAATCACTCGATCCGCGCGGCGGCGATTCTCCAACGTGCGAACAATGCGCTCCGGCATGGTCGCATCCAGCGCCGCCCCCTGTGGATGATTGTTGCGGTAATTCCGCAGCATGTATTCCAATTCCCCATTCGGATCGGCTTCATTTTCGAGCGGGATAGGCGACACGATTAGTACTCCGTTGATGAGTTCATAACGCCAGCCATCCTCGAAATCGGCGCGGTCGAACTCTCGCGGCGTCATCAAGATGCCGTTGGACCCCGGTCCGAAGCTGCGCGTCGATTTCGGCAATGAAGCGGTGGCCATCACTGTCCCTCCCCAGCTTACGAATACACTTCAATGGCCTTGATGATCTCATCGAGGTCGTTGGGCACCTGGACGGCGCGGTTGGCGAAGGCGGCCCGCCGGACGCCGCGCTTGCCCAGCACCTCGTCGAAGGTCTTCTGATCGGTCGAGTGATAGGCGACCGTGGCCGTCGGGTCTTTCAGCTGATGTCCGGTCAGCACGCAGACGACCCGCTCGCTCGGCGCAATGATCCCTTCCTGACGCAGCTTTTTCGCGCCGGCGACGCTGGCCGCCGAAGCCGGCTCGCAGCCGAAGCCGCCCGCCCCCACCTTGGCCTTGGCGTCGAGGATTTCCTGGTCGGTCACTTCGCGCACCAGCCCCTGGCAGCGGTCGAGCGCCCGCAGCGCCTTGGTCAAGTTCACCGGCCGGTTGATCTCAATGGCGCTGGCGATGGTCGAAGCGCGTTGCTGCGCGGCATCCAGCCCGGCGTAGTAGTTCTCACTCAGCCTGGCATCCGGCTGGCCGTTGTTCCAGCGCAAACCTTGCTTTTCGTAGAGCTGATAGAAAGTGTTCGACCCCGCCGCATTGATGACGGCCAGGCGCGGCGCGCGCTGGATCAAACCCAGTTCCAGCAGTTCGATGAACGCCTTGCCGAAAGCGCTGACGTTGCCGAGGTTGCCGCCCGGCACCACGATCCAGTCGGGCACTTCCCAGCGGAGCGCCTCCAGGATGCGGTACATGATCGTCTTCTGGCCTTCCAGCCGGAAGGGGTTGATGCTGTTGACCAGGTAGATGCCGAGCTTCTTGGCCACCTGCTGGACGCGCAGCATGGCATCATCGAAGTCGCCGGCGATCTGCACGGTCAACGCGCCGTGATCCAGGGCCTGGGCCAGCTTGCCGTAGGAAATCTTCCCGCTGCCGATGAAAATGACGGCCTTCATTAGGCCGGTGGCGGAGCAGAAGACGGCCAGGCTGGCGCTGGTGTTGCCCGTGGAAGCGCAAGCGGCCCGGCGCGCGCCGACCGTGCGGGCATGGGTGAAAGCGGCCGTCATGCCGTTGTCCTTGAAGCTGCCCGACGGGTTCATGCCCTCGTATTGCAGGTACAGCTGGCCGGCATCCATGCCGACGTAGCCGGCGACAATATCGGCGCGCTGCAGGATGGTTTGACCTTCGCCGATCGTCAGCACCTTTTCGGGTGCGGCGAAGGGCAGCAATTCCCGGAAGCGCCAGACGCCGCTGAAGCTGAGCGGGTGGTTGCGGTCGGCCCACTTGCTCTCGAAGAAGCGCAGGGAGGTCGGCGGCTCCAGGCGGTTCCAGTCGTAGGCCACGTCGAACAGCCCCCCGCAGCGCGGGCAGACGAAACTGGTGTCGTCGAGCGCCACGGTCGCGGCGCAGGCGGGGTTGATGCAGCGCTGAAAGACGGCGTCCATGGGAGTGTCGTTTTCAACTTTCCAGGCGGTTGGCAGATCATCCGTCGAGATACTTTATCAGGATCGTGGACCGGCGACCAAGGAACTCGAAACCTGGAGGGCGGCGCGGGGTTATACTTCTCGTGATCGTCCCGCTTCATCGGGGAGAGTCGCCGTCATGCGCATCCGATCGTTCGTGCTGCTCGGTCTGCTGGCCCTGCTGATTCCGGCGGAAGCGATCAGTCAGTTCCCGTCGGGCGGCAGCCGGGGCGGCTTCGGCGATCCGAGCAAGCTGTTCGACATGATGAGCGGCGGGCGCGATTTCGTCACCCGCGATACCTTGCCGAACCCCTTGCTGGCTGGCATGTTCGACCGCTTTGCCCAGCAGATGGGGGTCACGGACGGCAAGCTGACGCGCGCGCAGTTCAATTCCTATATTCAGCAGAAGGCGGCGGAAAAGGCCGCTGGCGGCGCGCCTTCCGGTGCAGGCGGCGGCGGTCCACCTCCTTGGGCTGGCGGCTTCAAGGGCGGCGACGGCAAGGGCGATCCGAACCAGGGCGAAATGGCCGACCGCTGGGCCGAGGGCATGTTTCGCCGCGCCGATGCCAATGGCGACGGGTTGCTGAATTACGATGAAATGTCCGAGTCCTTGCGAACCGAACTGGACAAGTGGGATGCCAACAAGGACGGCTTTGTCGATGCCAACGAATACAAGGCTTATTTCAAGGCGGTGATCGAGCAGCGGCTGTCGGAACGCGGCGAGGGTTCGCGTGGCACGGGCGGCGGCACGCCGGAGGCTCCCATTGAGGAAGACGAACCGAAGCCGGTGGTTTACCGCGCCGGTAAGCTGCCCAAGGAACTGCCTGCGTGGTTCAAGACCGCCGACGGCGACGCCGACGGCCAGATCACCATGTATGAATGGCGGACGAGCGGCAAGACGCTCGACGAGTTTCAGCGCATGGACCGCAACGGCGACGGCTTCCTGACGATCGCCGAAGTCATGTATTTCACCGTCGGTAAGAATAACCTCAACGGCGTGGCAGTGGCTTCGGCCAGCGAGAGCAAGCCCGCCGGCGGTGCGGCCGGGTCCGAAGCGAAGTCCGGCACGGAGCGCCCCTCG
>JAGVLI010000513.1 GCA_020054355.1 Planctomycetales bacterium
AAAGGGCGTGGCCAACATCGCCGGCGTGATGCAGTCCCGGCTCGCCATCGGCCGCATGACCCAGGCCGACTTGCTCAAGGCCATGACGCTGCTGGGCACCACCGCCTCGCTGGCTGCCCTGTCCGACCGCGACGTGGTCGTCGAAGCGGTGATCGAGAACGAGGACGCCAAGGTCCAGCTCTATCGCCAGTTGCAATCGGTGCTGCCGGCCGAGGCCATCCTGGCTTCCAACACCTCGACGATCTCCATTACGCGCATGGCCCAGGCGGTGGAGCGTCCGGAGCAATTCGCCGGCATGCACTTCTTCAATCCGGTCGATCGCATGCAACTGGTCGAAGTGATTCGCGGCGAAAAGACCAGCGACGTGACCACGGCTACCCTCGTCGCCCTGGCGAAGCAAATTGGCAAGACCCCCATCGTGGTCAAGGACTGCCCTGGCTTCCTGGTGAACCGCATTCTCTTCCCCTACATGAACGAAGCGATGGCCCTGCTGGAGGAAGGCGCGGAGCCGCGCGCCCTCGACAAGGCCGCGACCGCCTTTGGCATGCCGATGGGGCCGGTGGCGCTTAACGACGTGGTCGGCCTGGACACGGCCCTCTATGCCGGCCGGGTCGTCAACACCGCCTTCGCCGACCGCGCCAAGAACACCACCATCCTCGATGCCCTGGTCGCCGCCGGACGCCTCGGCCAGAAGACTGGTTCGGGCTTTTACACCTATCCCAAGGGCCCGCGCGGCGTCGATGATCCGGCACTGGCCGGGTTTCTGGCAAAGGTCCGCACGGGCGCCGCTCGAAAGATCAGCAGCGAAGAGCTGACCGACCGGCTCTTCCTGCCGATGCTCACCGAGGCAAGCCGGGTGCTGACGGAAGGCATCGTCCGCGAGCCGGCCGACGTGGACATGGGCCTGATTCTCGGCATCGGCTTCCCGGCGTTTCGCGGCGGCTTGCTCCGCTGGGCGGATACCGTGGGATTGCCCCAGGTGGTGGAAAAGCTGCGCGGCTACGAGAAGCTCGGACCGCGCTTCCAGCCGACCGAGCAAATCCTGAAGCTGGCGGCGGAAAGGAAGGGCTTCTATTCTTGAGGTGCGCCGGCTGGCGAGCGGTGGGCGTCAGCCCACTGTTTCCGGATGCGGAAAGTCGTAGGGTCCGCTGTGCGGACCGTTGAATCACCAGAATCGGGATGGTTCATGGTCCGCACAGCGGACCCTACGGACGTTCTGTCCGCCCGCCCTCAGCTTGTCGCGCTATTGTGGCGATGGTACACTCGATTTCACTCCAGAATTGCGAGTTGTCGCCGTCCAGAAGTGATTGGAGAAGTGGCCATGATCGTATCCGCGCCAGCCATCATCATGTCAACCGACGAATTGCTGGCGATGCCGAACGACGGCGTCCAGCGCTGGCTGATTCGCGGCCATTTACGGGAGCTGCCCATGACCGTCCGCAATCGCTGGCATAGCCAGATCATGATGCGTATCGCCCAGTTGCTGGGCAATTGGCTGGACAAACAGCCGTTGCCGCGCGGCGAAATCTTCGGCGGTGAGGTGGGTGTCCGGCTGCGCCGCAATCCCGATACGACGGTCGGCGTGGATTTGATCTACATTTCGCCGCAATTGGCTGCCCTGGACCCGGACGACACTACCTTGATCGACGGCGCGCCGATCCTCGCCGTCGAAATCCTCTTGTCCAATGACACGCTCGAACAAATCACCGAGAAGGTGGCTGAGTATCTGGATGCCGGCGTTGCTCTGGTCTGGATCGTGAATCCGCACGACCGCACCGTCGTAGTCTATCGGCAGGGCGCGGAACCTGAAATGTTCAATGTGCGGCAGGAACTGTCCGGCGATCCGCACATGCCGGGACTGCGGATTCCCGTCGCGCAGATTTTCGTCCGCTGAGCGATTGGTCCCCCATTACCAGTGCGCGTTCGGCCCCTGCGGCGTCGCGATCACCGCGTTCATCTCTTCGAGCCGGCCGAAGTCCGCTGGCGGGCCGCGGTCCCGCAAGCGCTCGACGATCTCCTCGAATTCCGCGACGCTCTCCAGGCGTACCAGCCGTTGCTGGAAGTCGCGGCCCGGCTTCAAGGTCCGGCAATACCAGTTGGCGACCTTGCGAAACGACAGGCAACCGAAGCGTTCGCTGCGATGCTGCACCAGCAAGTGGAAGTGCCGGTCCATGAACGCCAGTCGTTGCTCGTAGGTCGCCGGCGCGGGTGCCTCGCCGGTGGCCAGCCAGCCTTGCAGCTGGGCGAAGATCCAGGGGTTGAGCAGCGCTCCGCGACCGATCGCCACCGCCTGGCAGCCGGTGTATTCCATCATGTGCAGGGCATCCGCGCGGCTGCGCACATCGCCGTTGCCGATCACCGGAATGCGCTCCACGGCTTCGACGACGGCGCGGATGCCATCCAGCTTCACTTTGCCGCCGAAGCCTTGCTCGCGCGTCCGGCCGTGAATCGTGACTGCCGCCACGCCGGCCTGCTCGAATTCGCGGGCGAAGTACGGTGCGCTCCAGTCGCTGTCGTCCCAGCCCAGGCGCATCTTGACCGTAATCGGAATCCGCACCGCCTCGACCACGGTCTGCACCAGTCGAATGGTCGCGGCCGGGTCGCACATCAGCGCGGAGCCGCCGCCGTTCTGGCAGACTTTCCGCACCGGGCAACCCATGTTGATGTCCACGACGGCCACGCCGCGCTCCTGGAGGAAGCGGGCGGCATCGGCCATCTCCGCGGCGTCATTGCCGTAAATCTGCACCGCGAGCGGGTGGTCCTCCGGGCAGGACTGAATCAATTCCAGCGTCTTGCGGTTGAAATGCCGGACCATGGCGCGGGCGCTGACCAGGTCCGTGGTCGCCAGGCCCAGGCCGCCCAGCGACCGAACCGCCAGGCGCAAGGACAGCATGGTATAGCCGGCCAGCGGCGCGAGGAAGAACCGGCTGGGCGCCTCGACGGCGCCGATGCGCAGCGGCCCGGACAGCGAACGAGTTTCTGGCAGAGGGACAGCGGTTTCCATGAGGACCAGGATACGCCCGACGCGAAAAACCGAACAGAGCAAAAGAAGACCCCTCATCCCTTGCGGGAGAGGGGTACGGGGAAAGCAACCTCCGATTCGGTTACTCGTTTACTTCGGCGGCGCCGGTTTCGTCGCGTTCGCGCCGGGCGCCGGCATCATCAGGCTCATGTTTTTGCCGTCCATGTTGGTCCAGAAGGTGCCCGGTCCGCTGTGCATCAGCCGGATCGACATCTTCGGGTTCAGCGACTCCGCCAGCGTGTAGCGCAGGAAGGCGTTCGGATCGTTCTGGAAGACCTCCATCTTCATCTGATACAGGCCGTTCTTGGCGGTGTCCTTCAGCTTGGCGACTTCCGCCGCCGCGCTGCCCAGCACCTGGCTGCGCTCGGCTTCGAGCGTCGCGATCTGGGCGCCGTAATCGGCCTTCATCTTGTCGATCTCGGCGTGCGTGCGGGTGCCGATGTTCTCCACGTCGCGGTCGATCGCCGCCACCAGGCGGGTCGTCTCGGCCTTGACCTCCGCCACCCGCTGCACCACCAGCTCGCGCTCGCGCTCGACCTTGGTCAGCGTGTCGGCGGTTGCCTCGGCCGCCTGGTTGGTCAGCTCGGTTTCCAGGGCGATCTGCTTGGCGCGGATCGGCTTCAGATACTCTTCGGGGATGACGATGTCCCGGATGAAGGCCGAGCGCACCGCCACGTTCTTCTCGGAACACTTCAGCACCAGCTCGCGGGTGAAGTCGGCCTGGAACTTCTCGCGCCGCGTGCCTTCGATGAACTCCTGCACGCCGTAGTCGATGCCCTTGGCCCGGCTGATGGCCTGGGCTTGCAGCTTGATGACGTTCTCCTCCAGCTGGTGGTGGTTGCCGTACTCCTTGACCAGGCCCGGCATGTCCTGCGGCAGCACCTCATATTCGATGGTGCAGTCCATGCTGATCTCGAAACCGCCCTTGGAAGTGAACTTGATGGCGCTGTTGTGGCTCGGTCGAACGTCGTACTTGAAGGTAATCTGATAAACGCCGACTTCGATCGGAATCACCGCGATTTCCCTGGTGTTCAGGTAATAAAGCCCCGGCTGCAGGACCTCGGGCTGAATGCCCTTGTTCTTGCCCAGCAAGCGCCGTTGCACGCCGACGAATCCTGGAAATACTTCGACCGCGGCGACGATCTCCACGTCGTAGCCGTGCCGGTTCAGCCGATACTCGCCGGGCAGCAGGACCTGGCGCTGGATGCCTTGCTGGCCGCTCTCGGCCAGGTCTTCACCGGGAGGCAGGGGGTCGCCGCCCTTGGCCGTGACAATGCCGACCTTGCCGGCGGGCACGACCGCGTTGGCATGCACCTCGCTGTCGTAGAGGATCGGCCAGATCAGGTGCCAGCCTTCGCCGAGCACCGCGCGCTGCACGCCGATCTCGCCAGGCTCGGCCAGCAGGCGGCCGCCCTCGATCTTCTTGCCGTACTTGGAAAGGACGACCAGATGCTGTCCCGGTTCGACGTAAACGAAAAAGGTGTGCCACAAGGTCAGCAGGCCGCCCAGGGCCAGCAGGCTGGCGACGCTGGCCAGCAGGGCCAGCAGGGCCAGCCGCTTCCAGCGGCCCCAGTCGGGCGAGGCGGGCAGGACCGAAAGGAACGAATCGTCGTTGGACATGGTTTGGATCCTTATTCAATGCTGGTTCGTCCAGCGGTCAGCGAGGCGGAGCCTCGGAAAAAACAAGGTCACAAAACGTATTTTGCGAAGCCGCCAGCGCGCCGCCTCAGCGGCCCGGAGTCGCTCCGTTGGCCCCACCATTGCCTGGGGCTGGGGCGGGAGCCTTGCTGATCGTGGGCGGCGGGCTGAGGTAGGTCGTCAGCACCTTGGCCAGGTCGCTGTCGTCCGCCGCGAAGATTTCCGTCAAACTGGGCGCCAGCTTGCTCAGCATGTGATACTGGGCGAAGTTCTGCACGCCGTTGAAGCCCTGCACCGCTTTCCGCAGACCGGCCACCGCCGCCTCGTTTTCCAGGATGATGACGGTTGCGTCCGCCTTGCCTCGGGCCAGGGCCGCTTCCGCTTCCTTGCGGGCCGCTTCCAGCCGCAGCTGGGCGTTTTCCAGGTCCTGCTTGAGCTTCTGTTCCTCGACGCCCTTGCGCTGCGCCGCCTTGGTCATTTCCTGCTTGCGGCGCGTCTCGGCCTCGGTCCGCTCTTTTTCCCGCTGCGGCAAGGCTTCCTTGGCTTTCAGCTCCTGCTCGCTCTGATACTGCTTGACCAGCGCCTTGTTCTCTTCCTGCCGGACCAGCGCCTGCTCGCGCGCCGAGATCAGGCTGGCCAGCTCGCGGGGCGGGTCCATGCTCGCCAGCGTCACGGCCCGGATGGTGATGCCCAGCTCCGCGCAGCGCGGCTTGATCTTTTCTTCCAGCGCTTTCTGCAGCTTCTCGCGGTTGTTCAGCTGTTTCTTGTCCTGGGCCCCCGCGCCGGTGATGATGAAGTCCTTGGCGTCGAAATTACTGCCCTCGATCCGGGCATAACCGCGGATGTGCGGCAGGATCACTTTTTGCAGGATTTCGTTCTCGGCCATCTCGGCGGCCGTCGAGTCCTTCTGATCGAGCTTGCCTTTATCCGAGATGCGCACCAGCACTTCCGGGGCTTTCTCCGGCATCACCTGGTATTCGACCTGCACGTGCGGCTTGAGGATGAAGCCGTCGCGCGAGGGGAAAGCGATGTCCCCCAGATCGACCTTGTGCGAGCGCACCTCGACCGGCGCGATCGCTTCGACCTGGGTATTGATGTAATAGGTGCCCGGCCGAACGTGCTCCTGCTGCACGCCGCGGTAGCCGGACCGGACCACGTAAAGCCCCTTGCCCAGGTCGATCTTGTCCTTCAGTTCCGTCGGGTCCTTGCCGACCTTGAGGGTGCGCACGCCTACCGCATCCGCGTTGATCTGGATGGCGGGGACCATTTCACAGGAGTAGGCGTAGCGGTTGAGTTGATGGTCGCCGGGCAGCAGCACGTCGCGGACGATGCCCTTCTCGCCGTCCTGGGCCAGGAAATCCCCGGCGGCGATACGCTCGGCCGGGATGTCCTTGCCGTAACGGCGCGTCAGCACCAGCGCATAGTTGGTCGGCACCCGGACCAGGTCGTGCAGCTCGCTCTTCCAGAAGAGCGGGTTCAGGAAGTAGCGGCCGGGCAGATCGGGTTCGAGCAGCACGCCCTTGTACGAACTGTCGGGTGCGACCAGCTGGCCTTCGGGCAGGTCCTTGCCCCACTTGTGGATGCGCACCAGCACTTTGCCGGGCGGCACTTCCACGCGCTCGATCATCCAGACCCAGCCCAGGTACATCAGGACGGCGGTTCCGGCCAGTCCCAGCCAGAGCGCCAGGCGCGGCGTTCCAGAAGAGGAGTTCATGGACATTTCTCCAGAAGGACGGGAGCGTTCGACCCTTTCAACACTTGGCCCATTTTCATCTGTAGGTAATTCGCCGCACGAACCGGGCGCTTTGTGCCGGACGAGCGCGATTCGCGCTGCGTCTCTACTCTAGCACGATGCAATCCCGTGAAAGCGCAAGACTTGGGAGCGGACGACTGCCCTGTGTCCCGGCCGACGTTTTCCATTTTTTCGGAGAGAAGGTCAAATGCAGGGGCCAATCCCGGCGAAGTACCTCTTGTCCGTGCGCCGCTCCCGCCGTTGGACCTGCTTTGACCCATTGCGCTGGTTGCCGAGGTTGGACCATGATGATCGAAGATATGCGCCGACAGGCGGGATCGTGGCTGCGCGAGCTGGCCGACCAGGTTTGGCCGGGGCATGCCGGCGAAACCTTGGCCGAGCGGGTCGAACGGCGCAAGGCGGACATCCGGCAGGGCTACGACGAGCTGTTACGGCATCGCCGCTTTCTGGAGAGCCTGCAGGAGACCATCGCGGCGAACGAGCAGCGCGCTGCCGCCCTGCCCTGGGAAGTCGATAACCACCTGCAAGCGGGCAGCCGTGC
>JAGVLI010000105.1 GCA_020054355.1 Planctomycetales bacterium
CCTTCCGCGATCCAGCCGCGCACGGTGCGATAGGCCGGGTCGCCGGGATGAAACGCGACGCTGCCTTGATGGCGAATCCGGCCGGTGCCTTTGAGCAAGACCAGGCTATCGTCTGGGGATTGCACATGGAGGCGGCGGCCGCCCAGCTCGCGCGTCAACGTCTGCCAATCGAGGTCGGGATCGTAACCGCGCAGGCTCAGGCGAAAGCCGTTCTTGCCCTGCGGCGCGCCGTGACAGGTCCCCTGGTTGCAGCCGGCACGGGAGAGAGCAGCAATGACATCGGTGCGAAAGTCGATCGGCGACGGCTCGGCCGCCCCGCGCACAGTCACCTGAGCGCGCGCTTCCCGGCCCGCGTGGCGCACCACGATTTCCGCGCTGCCATCGCCTTTTGGCGTGACCAGGCCGCGTGTATCGACTACTACGACTTCGGGATTGCTGCTTTCGTATTTCGCGGTCGCCGTGAAGTCCGCTTCGCTCTCGCCGAAATTGCCCGTCACCAGCAGCGGTTGGCGGGAACGCAGTCCGTGCAGCACGAACTCGGCCGGCGCGACGGCCAGCGATGCAGGCACAGGCTCGTCGGCGCGGCTCGGGCCGGAAAGAGCGCCAACGATGCCAGCGGTCAGCAGCACGATGCGAAGCATGGACTATTCCTTCCCGGCGAGGGCCGTCACTTCTTGGCGGGTTCCGGCTTGGGGATTTCGATCTCGAACAGCTGGGCTTGCAGCTCTTCCTCGAAAGCGCCGACCGAGGCGGTGCAGCGGGCACGAACCTGGATGCGGCGGGGCGTCGTCCCGGGCGGTACCTTGATTTCCAGATCGACCCCGTCCTGGCCGCGCGGCAGCTCCACGCTGGCGGGCAGGTCGAGTCCCTGCACCGGATTGATTTGCAGCAGGATAGCGCCGTCGAAATTCTTGACGCGGTTGGCCAGCAGCCGCACCTTGGTAGTGCTGCCGGCGGTCAGCGTCATCTTGTCCGTGACGGCGCTCACGCGGAACGCTGGCCGGAGGTCGAGATCGAAGCTGCGCGTCAGCGCGATGCGCCGACCCTGGTGCATGGCGCTGCCTTCGACCTCGATGCGCGTCTTCGCGAGATTCGAGAGGATGCGCGAATGGATGCTGCCCTTGATTTCGCGCTGGTCCATGGTGGCCAGTGGAAATTCCGCGAACACTCGGCTGCGGATGTCTTCCTTATCGCCCAGCTGGCCGCCGCGCGCCGTGAAGGTGATTGGCCCATCGAAGCCAGCCGTCCGCGTGGTGACGATGGGGATGTCCGCGTGCTGATAGCGGGCCAGCGTCACCAGTGATTCGGTCAATTCCATCGTGAATGGCGCGGCGGGCGTGATTTGTACTGCCAGGCGCTCCGTCAACGGCGTTGGCAAGCGCTGCTGGTCCTCGCGCAGCGCGTATGGAATCAGATCGACGTTCACCCGCCGGCGGTCGATCAACGGCAAGGTACGCACCAGGACCGGAGCGACCGCGCTGTCCGCAGCCGCCGGTGTTGCGACAATCCGCAGCGACTGGATTCCCAGCGGCGCATCCGCGCTACTCGACAACCGGGCAAGCAGCGTGTTTTCGCCTTCGGCAATCTCGTCCGGCGTGAGAGTCAGTCCCGGCGGCGCGCCCGCGAGCCGCAGCTTGATCGCGCCGAACCGTTCGCTCCGGGTCACGGTCAACGGTACTGACTGATAGCTCCCTTGCGGCACCGTCAGTCCTTCCACATCGGCGCTGACCGCGAAAGTCGGTTGCGGCCCGCGCACTTCCACCCGGTAGACGAACGATGGGCCGCCATCGCGGGACAGGTCGCGCACCGCCAGGCCATAGGTGCCGGCCGTGGGCGCTGTGTAGTCGAAGGCCACTTCGTCGTTTCCGGGATTGCTGGCCCGGCGCACTTCAGCGCCTTTCCCATCCAGGATCGCCAGTTCGAGGTCCGCCGGTGACTGCAACGTCCGCGCCTCGCCGCGCACTCGGACACGCTGGCCCTTTTCGAGCGTGAGGCGGAAGAAATCGCGGGCGCCGGGTTGGTCGAGGACGCCGCACAGCACGCCCGGTACCGCAGCCGGGGTTGCCTGCTCCAGCGTTTGACAGGGTTGCGCGGCGACGGTTACGGCGGCATCAGTCGCCAGCAATGGCAGCCAGGTCGAGCCTTCATCGCCAGGACGGCGCAGCGTGGCGACAAAAGCTCCGAGCGGCTGTTCGGCCGGCACGTCCAGCGCAATCGGCGGGCCATCGATCTCCGGCAATCGCAGTTCGGTGCGCTGGCCAGGCTTCACTGCCGCCGGCAACGCCACGCGAGCCGCCGGAAAGCGACCCATGCGCAGCACGTAGGTGGCATGTTCGGGAGCTTGAAAGCGGGCGTCGCGCACCTCGATTTGGTACGTCCCGGCTTTTTCAAAGACATGCTCGAATCGGCAATCGAAGCAAAGTCCCACGGAGTTGTCGTGTTCGGCCAGGTTCTTGCCGGCGGCGTCGCGCAGCGTTACCAGCGGATCGAGGTCTTTTCCGAATCGGCTGCCGACCACCTCGAAGCTGACCCGTTGACCCGCAGAGACCTCAATTGTGAAGCGATCGACGCTGGCCGCGCGACAGATACCCCAGACGGCTGCCGGTAAGGTGACTTTCATCGAGTCGGCGGCGGCAGCCAGGTCCAGCGGCGGCAGATCATCGATCAGGAATAGGTGCGTGTTGCTCAGGCCGTCGC
>JAGVLI010000540.1 GCA_020054355.1 Planctomycetales bacterium
CGACGCTCTTCCGATCTGGTTGCGGCAGCGGTTCGCGCGGCGTCGGCGGGTTGTTGCCGCCATCGAAGCCGACTTGCCGGCCGTTTTCGTAGTGGATGATGCGCGCGGCCTGGCCGCCGTGGGTGATGGTCAACGTCGAAGTCGGGGCTGGCGCGGACTTCTCGACCGTCGCTTGATCCGCCAGATGCATGGCCGTCACCGGCTGGCCGGCCGCCACGAAGTGGTTGATCCTGCCCAGAATCTGAGCCCGGTCCCTGATCGGCTTGCCTCGCACCAACGACGGCGGCACGTTCAGGATTTCAAAGTACCTGTCGACGTTCGAGCTGTCGATGACCACCGTCCCCGGCGCGATGTCGATCTTCGCCACCGGCAGCGGAATCGGCTTTTCCGCTTCCACGCCTTCTCCGGGCCCTCCTTCGCTCCCCTCGAAGGGACCGGTGACCGGCGTCAGTTTTTCCTTGCCGTCGTAACCGGGCCGCCGCAACGACACCACCACTTGCCGGGCGTCCGTGACCCAGGCGACGCGCTGCACTTCGTCCGGCTTGATCGCCAGCGTGATCGTCGCGGCGTTCGGGATGACGTTGCCGCCTTCCTTGGGAGCGTCGCGCATGGTGTTGACCGCGAGTACCTGCACGTCTTGCAGGAAGGTGGCCATCACCTTGATGCGGTTGTCCTTCAGGCTGTGCATCGCGCACAGCAGGTCCACGCGGGCGCCCGGCAGCAAGAAGCCGCTGATCGAGCTTTCCAGGTTCACCCGCACCGTGAACGCCCGGTAAGCGGGATCGAGACCGTCGGGAAACAGGGTGGCCAGCGTGCTCATGTCCTTGAGGGTCACGGGGCTGCCCGGCTCGATCGACCGGCCCAGGACCTTGTTCTGCAGGTCCGCCGGGTTCGACACGAAGTTGACGGGCGCCAGGTCCTTCGGGAACTGCTTGGCTTTCAGCTGAACGTTCACATCCTTGATCTGCGTACCGTTGGGCAGCGGCACGGCCGCCACCATCACCGTTACCCGTTCGCCGCCGTCGGTTGTGTTGCCGGAAATGTTCATCGCCATGTAGGCGGCTGCGAGGCCGCACACCACGGCCACCAGCATCAGGATAAGCGTCTTCGGTTTCATGTTGTCTACCTCTCAGAAGTACGATCGGGCTGGAGTTCCGCGCTGGAGACTCCGGAATACGATGACCACGCGCACGGCTGTCCCGCCCGGGAGCGCCGTGAGCCCACCACAATGGTACGATGCGTCGCGGCCGTCTACAGGGAGGGAATAGACAGCCCTGGACATGGGAGTTTAACGGGGTTCGCTTTCGCCACCGGACGGTATACTGTCAACTGTAGCTCAAAAATTTGGCCGGTGGTGAAAAAGCCTCCATCCGTTCCGATTATTTTGCCCCGCTTGCGAGTCGGGCCGTGGCCGACTGGCCTGTCCGTTTTCCAGCGGCAAGTGCTTGTTTAAGCGTACCTTGCCCCCCCATAGTGGTGTCAAGTCAATTTGCCTGGATTTTCCAGTCGGCGCTCGTAGCGCCGCCTTCCAGCCCGATTGTTTTTCACCGAATCCGCTGAGTCCCTCCTTACAACCCGTGCGAACGGAATAATTCCCGCCTCTTGCCGTCTAATTCGACCGGGCGAGGCGGAAAACTTCAACTTTTCTGTGCGGGGCACGGCAGGGAGGAGTCGCCGACGACAAGAACGCGCCGACTGGGCGGCACGTCGCCGCCTGGAAGAGATCGATTTGGCTGGTCGCTCAGGGCTGAAGAAAGAAAGGCAAGCGATCGAGTTCGTAAAGCAGCAGGTAGCCGACGTTGCCGATGCACAACGGGATGCCGTAAGGTAGGCGGGTCCAGCGGGGCCGGCGTTCGGTGGCTTTCTCGGCCGCGCCGCTGGCGCCTTCCTTGGCCAGGTCGGTGATGATGAGGCGGGCATGCTCCATGTGCTCCCGCCATCTGCCGGACAGCAGCATGATCGCCATCCCGAGGATGCCGCCGACGATTACACCGACGCAGAAGCTGTAAAAGATGATCCACGCGCCGAGGTGGACGCCGAAATAGGCGCCGATCCAGGAACCCCAGCCCATCTGCATCTTGACGTCGCCTTCGCCCATGCCGCCAATGTGGAGCGCCGGCCACAGCAGAATGAAGCCGAGCATGGTGCCCAAAATACTGGCGAACAGACGAGAATCGTACCAGTGAATGGCCGTCTCTTGAAAGTGGGGCGGTTGGTCCGCGAAGAACGAGTACCAGGCCCCCAGCAGCCAGCCTGAGATAACGAGGGGAAAGGTGAGCCAGTTGGGGACTTTGAATTTCCAGCCGTCGATGACGGCTGCCGTGACCATGCCAGCGCAGACGACCAGCAGCGGCCACTTGTCCGGTGTGAACATTGCGAGTGAATTTCCGAGAGTTCAGCCGGGCTTGGGCGGCGAGCTGGCCAGCCCAGCCAAAACAAGGAGGCGAGCCGCGGAGTCGGGGTATCCGCGGCTCGCCATGAACCCGCGTCGTCGCTGAGGCAGCCGTCGAGTGCGGGAACTCGCGCCGCGCGGTCGGCTCAGGTGGTCGAGGCGATCGACTGGGCCACGGTCTGGAACAGCGCCGAGCTGTTCTTGCCCAGCAGCTGGACCGCCGTCAGGCAGATGACGATGATCAGGGCCAGCATCACGGCGTACTCGACTGCCGTGGGGCCGTCTTCCTTCTTCAGGAAGTTCTCGATCCGATTGCGCAGGTTGGCAAGCATGGTTTCTCCTCTGCAAGAAAACGAAGCGGTGACAAGGACTCAGCAATTCCGAGTACCAACTCGGCTCAGGTGGTCGAGGCGATCGACTGGGCCACGGTCTGGAACAGCGCGGAGCTGTTCTTGCCCAGCAGCTGGACGGCCGTCAGGCAGATGACGATGATCAGGGCCAGCATCACGGCGTACTCGACTGCCGTGGGGCCGTCTTCCTTCTTCAGGAAGTTCTCGATGCGGTTGCGCAGGTTGGCAAGCATGGTTTCTCCTTAGCAAAAACGACGCGGTGAAAAGGACTTAGTATGCCCGAGGTCATATTCGGGACATTTTCGCTTATGTGGTGGACGCGATCGACTGGGCCACGGTCTGGAACAGCCGGGAACTGTTCTTGCCCAGCAGCTGGACCGCGGTCAGGCAGATGACGATGATCAGGGCCAGCATCACGGCGTATTCGACCGCCGTGGGACCGTCTTCCTTTTTCAGGAAGTTGACCAGACGCTCGGAAAATTTCGGGACCATCATTTTTCTTCCTTCCTGCCAGAAACCCCAAAAACCCCAGAATGAAACCGCCGTGAGGAAGGAGGGAGCACCACCACCGGTCTGTTGCCATGATCCCCGCGCTGCGGTTTGGATCGTGGAGTTTGTCGTCCGACCCAGCTTGTCCCTTCGAGCTAACGGTCGGCAGCGAGCGTTGCCTTGGCTTTTAGATGCCGTGACAAGACTCTGGCGATTCCGGTGCGTGACGAGTCGATTGCTCTCTACTACTCGGACAAAACCTAGGTCGCTGCCAAGGCAGAGTCAAATCGCAATCGCAAAATAATACCAACTTTTTCTGGAACTCCGAAGCTGACGGCCTTGCCGAAGCCGCCGCGGCCTCCGTCTTTGCCGCCGGCAGCCCGTTCTCGCCGGCCGCCGTCCAGCGTTTCCGACAGATTCCTTAAACTGCTTATTGGCAAATGGATACGCCGACCATCGGTCGAGGAATCGTGGCTCGGCGCTGGCAATCCCGGCCGCGCGCAGGGATAATGGAACGACAAGGCCGGCCAGCTTCCGGCCCATCGGCAGGAGATTGGCGTGTTCAAGAACTGGTGGCGGGCGGAAACCGGTTTTTTTTTCGGACTCTGGTTCTGCTTCCTGCAGCTGGGCGGCATCCAGTTCCTGATCGACCCCGGTCCCTACTGGAGCACCGCGATCGGTCGGCAAATTCTTGCGGAGGGGCAAGCGCCCAGCGCCGAGATGTTCAGCTGCACGCTGCACGGCCAGCCCTGGAACTCCCACCAATGGCTCTCGCAGTGCCTGTTTGCCTTGCTGGACCGCCTCGGCGGCCCCGATGGTTTGGTGCTCGGCGCCGCCACGCTGCTGGCGGTGCTCTTTACCTGGGTGGCCCACCGGCTGCTGCGTGCTGGGCTGCACTGGCTGCCGACCGGCGGGTTCATGCTGCTGGCGGTCAT
Organism: Planctomycetales bacterium; assembly: GCA_020054355.1. Taxonomy (GTDB): domain Bacteria; phylum Planctomycetota; class Planctomycetia; order Gemmatales; family Gemmataceae; genus JAGVLI01. The sequence goes on from JAGVLI010000540.1 coordinate 4,167, forward strand.
GGCTGCCCGTTATCATCTGCTGGCGCGCCCGCACCTGGCGACGATTGCCTTGCTCGGCTTGACAGTCGCCCGGCTCGCGGATTTCGAGTCCGGCCGTATTCAGCTGCGCGGCCTGCTCTGGCTGCCGCCGATTTTCGTCCTGTGGACCAACCTGCATGGCGGAGCGCTGGGCGGGCTGGCTTCGGTCGGCTTGGTCGTCTTTGGCTGGCTGGTGGCCTTGGTTACCGCAAAGCTCTTCGGCCACGGTCTGAATTCTCCGCTGCGCGACAGGCAACACGCCCTGGGAGTGGTCGCGATCTTCGCCGCCTGCCTGCTGGCGACGCTGGTCAACCCCTACGGCTGGCAGCTGCCGCTCGGCTGGCTGCAGCTGATGGGTTCCCCGATCATCCGCAACCACATCAACGAACATGCGCGGCTGGAATGGTCGAACCCCTTTCAGCTGCCCATCGTCATGTTCGGCTTGATCTACCTGCTGGTGCTCCTCAACCTGCAATCCTGGCGACAGCTGCGGGTCAGCTGGCTGCTGCCCCTGGTCTGGTTCGTCCTGACCATCGACCGCGTCCGCCACTGCACCTTGTTCGCCATTTCGGCGGCCGTGCTGCTCGCGGAGATCATC